>DATJTM010000338.1:0-5734 GCA_035503395.1 Luteitalea sp. | reverse complement strand
GTCCGTCTTCGCCGTGTTGCAGGCACAACTCGAACCGCGACGGCCGCCGCGTGAACGCACCGGCCGCGTCGAGCAGCGGCGTCGGCATCACGCCGACGGCCTCGAGGGCATCGTGCGAGAAGTGGCCGAGCAACTGCGCGGCGATGTCGTTGGCCGCCAGGATGCCGCCATCGGGCGTCGTCGACACGTGGCCAATCGACGCGACCTCATACAGCAGCCAGCGCGTCTCGACGTCGAACCCTTCCGTGCGCGACAGCTGATCGAGCTCGTCTCGCGCCTCGGCGAGGGCGGCGTCGGTCAGGCGCGCCTCCACAGCCGGCCCGTCGGGCACGATGGCGTCGTCGTGTGTGAGGAGATCGAGATCGTCGAGCGGTTCCGGCAGCGGCGTCATCCGCCCGTCGCCGGTCCAGTCGCTTTCGACGACGCTCGCACGGCCGCGCGGGCCCGGTTCGATCGTCTCGACGGCCGCATCCGGCGCCACCACCACGGTCGGAATCTGGACGCCGCGATCGCGCAAACGCCGGAGCGCCTCACTCGCGTCAGGTTGTGGCAGGTTGACGATGATCAGATCGGGTGTGAACGACTCCAGGCGGCCCAGCGCCAGGGTGACCGACGGACACACGTCGACGGCGGTCGGATGCAGCCCGTGCAGCAGCACCCGATCGATCTCCGCAGCCCCGAGGGGTCGCGTGGAGAGCAGGAGGACCTTCATGACTGTGGACGCCCGGTCGGGCGGTCAGCGCGCGTCGCCAGCGGCGGCGTACTCAGGTGTGTCAATCCGGCTGTCGAGAACGAGCATCGTGTAGTCGTCCGGGCCGGCCACCGGAGTGACGCCGGGCTCGCCGGCCAGGCTCGCCTGCGCATCGCCGAACTCGGCGCTGCACAGCGTCAGTTCGTCGGTGAACGCCAACGCCGTGTGGTAGGTCACGTCACCGGACGCCTCGAGGACGGCCACGCTCGATCGCACCACGGCACTGGTCATCGACATCGACGCGTCGCCCGACAGGAAGCGGATGATCACGGTCCGTCCCGGCCGCATGTGCATCGTCGTCGCGATGTGCACACCCCGCTTGGACAGATCGATGATCGACACGCGCGGTGCCCCGGTGATGCGGGCCTGCAGGTAGGGCACGGCCTCGACGGAAATCCGCGGATGGGCGCGCCGTTCGGGTCGAATGTCGGGTGATGGCCGCTTCTGGCTGGTCATGCCGGTATCCTTGGACACGCCCTGGGGGCGAGGCGGGTCCATTCATCGCGGGTAATCGGTCCGCGAGGCCCTGCACTTGAGCTGTCCCTGGCCACGACGCCATGTCTCACCACCCGTCGCATCCCGTCCTGGGAGTGCTCGTTTCCGGTCGCGGGAGCAACCTGCAGGCCATCATCGATGCGATTGCGGCAGGGCGACTGGCTGCGACCGTTGGCATCGTCATCGCCAACCAGAAGGGTGCGCCAGCCCTCGAACGCGCCGCGCGGGCCGGGATCGAGACGGCGGTGATCGAGCATCGCGGCTGGCCGTCCCGGGCCGACTTCGAGCAGGCGCTGCTCGAACGACTGGCCCTGGCCGGAGTGACGGTCGTATGCCTGGCCGGCTTCATGCGCATCCTCAGCCCGACGTTCATCGAGGGCGCCCCGGGGCCGGTGCTCAACGTGCATCCGTCGCTGCTGCCCGCGTTTCCGGGCGTCGACGCTCAGCGTCAGGCGTGGGAGCACGGCGTCACGGTGGCGGGAGCCACAGTGCACCTGGTGACGGCGGAACTCGACGCCGGCCCCATCGTCGTTCAGGCCACCGTCCCGGTCCTCCCTGGCGACACCGTCGACGATGTGTCGGCCCGCATCCTCGTCGAGGAGCACCGGATCCTGCCCGAGGCGATCGCGGCCGTCGCCCGTCCCGGGTGGCGCCTCGACGGCCGGCGCTTCATCCACGCACCCGCCTAGGAGCGGTCAGGCGCGCGTCGACCGCAGCGTCAGCACGGCCACTTCCGGCGGGCAGTGCAGCCGGCAGGGCAGGACGACCGTGCCCACGCCGCGGCTCACGAACAGCGTCGTGTCGCCCTCGACGCGCACGCCCTCCGCAACCGGGAATCGCTGCGCAGCAACAGGACCCACGATCGGCAGCGACACCTGGCCACCATGCGTATGGCCGGAGAGGACGAGGGGCAGCTTCAGAGCCGCCGCTTCCCAGAAGCGCGTCGGATTGTGCGCCAGCAGGATCGAGAACGGGGCGCGACCGCGCACGAACGACGTGCGCTCGCTCATCTTTCGCGTCCAGTAGTCCACGCCGAGCAGATCGACGACCTCGCCGCGGATGTCGAGGCGGGTGCGGGCGTCGCGCAGCAACGTGACGCCGGCGGCGCGCAGCGCACGCGGGATGCCGACCGCATCGTCGTGATTACCGACGACGCCGAAGACGCCGGACGGTGCCCGGAGCGCCGCGAACGGTGTGGCGGCGTCGGGGATGTACTCCTTTTGCTGACGCGTCACGTAGTCGCCGCCGAGCACGATGAGATCAGGTGCCTCACGTTGCACCATCTCGACGGCGCGCGTGATGAAGGGCAGCGAGGTGTATGCGCTGTAGTGGGTGTCGGTGATGAGGCCGATGCGCAGGCCGTCAAGCGCAGGCGGCAGTGCCGGCAGTCGAAGATCGGCGCGCGTCAGGCCGAGATGGTGCCGCTCGTACAGGCCGCCGTACGC
This sequence comes from Luteitalea sp., assembly GCA_035503395.1. Lineage (GTDB taxonomy): Bacteria > Acidobacteriota > Vicinamibacteria > Vicinamibacterales > Vicinamibacteraceae > Luteitalea. The sequence goes on along the minus strand of DATJTM010000338.1, from coordinate 3,043 downwards.
GGCTTCGCCGACCACGAGACCGGCCGTGACACCGGTCGCGAGGCGCAGCAGCGTGCGTCGAGTGAGGGCACCGCGCGATGGGGGATGGACGCCCATGTCCATCCACTATCCCATGCGACGCGGCCGCGGGTCATGCGGCGTGGGTCACGACGAACGCGCGTGGCAGCCGAAGCGTGACCGTCGCCGTCAGTGGTTCCAGCGACTCGACCGACAACGTCGCCCCGATCGCGGCGGTGAACTCCCGTACGGCGTCGGCGATGGCGATCGGTGTCAGTCCGAAGCCTTGCGCCTCGATCGCGCACAGCACGTCGGCGCGGACGATGCCGTCGCTGTCCGTGCAGGCGGCCGGCCCTGCACCCATGGACACGGCCAGTCTGCCGCCGAGCGGCATGGCGTCGCGCACGCTTGCGACCACGGCAGTCAGGCAGCGCTCGAGGTCGGCGCCGGTGATGCAGGCGTGGACGGCGTCCGTGGGAACCGACAGCTGCCAGCCCAGTTCGGGGCCGGCGAGCCGCTTCAGCGTGGGCTCGAGCTCGGACAGCTGCGCGGCGACATCGACGGCAGCCTGCCGCGTCGCCCGACGCCGTTCCAACGTCGTCAGCTGCGCGAGCACTACCTGTGCGCGGCCGATCGCGCGAGCGTCCGGCACGTGGATGGTGTCGTGGAGCGACTCGATGGGGCGTGGGCCGCGTGGCGGCTCGATGGCCGCCCCCACGAGGGCCGCACACTCCGCCGTCGCCACTTCGAGGACCGCACCGAACGACTCGGAGCGTCCATGCGCAGCCAGGGTCGCGGCGTGGCGGTCCGACGCATCGGCCAGCCACCACGTGAGTGTGTCCTCGTCACCGGCGGCGGCCAGCCGTGCGCCCATGACCCACACCGGCGTCGACTCCGCCTCACTCTGCATGCACAGCTCGAACCTAGCGGGCTCGGCCAGGTCAGCGGCGCCGAGGGCCTGCAAGGCGTCGGGCATCCGGCCGGCGTGGCGAAGGTCGTCGGCACTGGCGAAGCCACACAGCCGCGCGCCGCGATCGTTGGCCTCGACGATCTGCCCGTCGCGGCGCGTCACGAGGACGCCAATCTGAGCGACGTGCTCGAGCAGCCACTGATCCGCACCGGCGATTGCCGGCATCGGCGTCGACGTCTCACAGGCGAGCAGTTGCGAGGGCCCCTGTGCGGGCGTGGCAGCTGCCGTCGCAGCCTCTTCGTACGTGCGCGTCGCCAGCTGGTGCTCGAGGCCGTCGACACGTTCCTGCGCGTCGGCCAAGCGTTGCCAGGCGTCGTCGAGTTGCGCCGACTGGGCCGCGTCGCGTGCTCGCAGCTGCTCGACGAGCGTCTGCAGCGCGGGCACCTCCTCGGCTTCGATGCGTTCGAGAGCGCTGACGCGAGTGCGCAGCTGCGCGGCTTCGTCTCGCGCCAGGCCCGCTGCAGCGTCTGCCGCGTCGATCTGAGTGGTATCGATCACCTGTGCGCGCGCGTCGTCGAGCGCCGCTCGCAGGGCAATCACCTCGTCACGGGCGGCATCGACCTCCTGCGTCGCCGTCACTGCCGCTGCCATTGCCTCCCGGCTGGTCTCGACGAGGCCTTCGAGTTCGGCGATCCGTGCCGCGGCCGTCCGCACGTCGTGCTCGAGGGACTGCAGCCGCTCGATCTCGGCTCGGCTGACTTCGAGCTCGCCGTCGAGTGCGGCGGCGCGACAGGCGTCGGCGCGGACCACGTCGAGCTCCGCGCTCAGGATCGCGATCCGGGCGACCTCGGCGTGTGCCTCGGCGAGCGAGCGTTCGAGTGCCTCGATGCGGCCAGCATCGGCCTCGCGCGTGGCTGCCCAGGCATGGCGTTCGTCGTCCGTCGCGACAGTCGCGATCGGCTCGCTGGGCGGCGCCAGTGGCAGCGACGCCAGGTCACGCAGGACCACGAGCGCTGCTGGCGCTCCGCCGGACTCACGCTGGAACGGCACCGCTCGCACATGGATGCGACGCGGCTCCGCCAGGTGTCGCGTGCGGACGAATGCCTCGCGGGTCGCTCCCCCGGTCACGGCGTCGACGAGCCCCGTGACGCCATTGGCATCGGCATCCTCGGCCTCAAGCCACGGCGCGAGTGCGGAGCCCAGGACCTGTCGCGCGTCCTGCGCACCGAGCAGTCGCAAGGCGGCCAGATTCACCGCGAGCACCGCATGTTCTGGCGACACCAGGACGACGGCTTCGGGCAGATTCTCGAGCAGGGCCCGGAGGCGTGTCTCACGGGTCCGCAGGGTGTCGAGCTCCTGCGCGCCCCGGCACACCGTTTGGGCGCGACCCACGGCGTGCAGGATGTGCTCGACGTCCGGCTGTCCCGTGACGCACTCATCGGCGCCGGCCCGGCGGAAGGCATCGTGGTGCGGGGTGTCGGCCAGCACCGTGATCGCCAGCCCAGGGTAGGTCCGCTTGACGCGCCGCACGCCGAGCACGAACGGCGCTGGATCGGCGAGGGCGTTGACGATGAGGGCGGCCGCGTGGGGCGCTTCGACGTCCTGCGTCGTGAGTCCGGCGAGGCCTTCGGCGGAGAGTCCGACATCGCGCAATCGCTGGCCGAGGCGCATCGCGAGTTGCTGGCGATGCGGGTCGGAGGGGCCGGCGTACCAGGCCTGCTGTGTGCGTCGCAGGGCATCACGGTCCTGCCGACGGACATCGTCCAGGCCGTCCCGCACCGCGGTCGACGGCAGGCTCGCGACGGGGAGCACCTCGTCGGCGCCGGCCAGCCAGGCCAATCCGGCCTCGCGCGCCGTCCCATCGTCGACGATGGCAAGCAGCGTGATCGTCCGGCTCACCCGTCGCAGTCGCTCGATGGCGTCGGCCACGCTGGCGCCCGGACCGACAATGCCGACCAGATCGCACGGACGGTTCTCGAGCCACGTGACCGCGGCTTCGGTGACATGGCAGGTGTCAATGGACGTGGCGCCCACCGCGGCACCGAGCGCGGTGCGCAATGCCACGTGGTCGACGGTGGTCGGGGCGAGCAGCAGGACGCGCATCGGCTAGGGAATCCTTACCAGCAGTTGGCCTGC
>DATJTM010000337.1:0-2807 GCA_035503395.1 Luteitalea sp. | reverse complement strand
TCAGGGCGCGCGCCTCGTCACGGTCGTCGACGTCGCCGCCCTCGATCAGGAGCACGCGCCGCGTCGATGCGAGGGCCTCGACGACCGGCATCGCCGCGAAGGACGAGCCGACGATCACGACGTCGTAGGGCGTCAGCCCGTCCGGTCCGAGCCCGGTGAGGAGCATGTCAGCGCGGCGCGTCGAGCACGCCGGCAAGCAGGGCCGGCGCGGTGCAGGCCAGGGCGGCGAGAGCCACCGCCATCACGACCACGGTGCGGCCGTGCGCACCGCGGTCGCGCGCGCCATCCAGCAGGTGTCCGGCGAGGAAGGCGATCAGCACGAATGTCGGGAAGAAGAGATCGACGTCGGCCACCGGGCCGAGCCGCGGAACCATGAACACGAAGTAGAAGAGGTGCGCCGCGGCCAGCAGCAGGCCGAGCCACGCGCGTCCGTCGCGGCTCGCCACCCGCCAGCCGTCCTGCTCGCGCAGGCGCCAGATGGCCGTCCCGACCAGCAACGGCAGGGACCACCAGCCGCCGCCGCGCACGAGCAGGAACCCCATCTCGCGCAGGTGGCTGGCGCTCATCGCGGCCTGCCACGAGAAGAGCATCGACGAGGGGCCGGCGACTTGGCCGGCGTAGCGCGCATCGAGATGGGCGTCGCCGACGTTGATCACCGAGATCAGCGCGCGAAGGTAGTGGACGAGGCCTTCGGGCCAGCACGCCGCCACCGCGACAGCGGCCGCGGCGACGGCCACGGCGATCGTTCGTCCGGTAAGCGATGGCCGACGCAGGACGTAGACGGCGAGGATGCACGCGGCCGCCGGCGCGAACCCGAGATAGACGACGGGGAGCAACCCTGCCAGTACGCCGATCGCATCAGCCGAACGGTCCTCGATCGGCCGCTCGAACGTCCATGCGAGCGCGGCCAGCCACGCTGGCGCGATCAGCGGGTAGTACTCGACGTAGCCGGTCGTGAACAGCATCCACACCGGCACACACACGGGCAGGAGCACGGCCAGCCGTCCGGGCCAGCGACGCCAGACGATCCACGTGCCCGTCACCATGACGGTCGTGCCGAGTATCGACAGGAATGCGCCGGTCGCCTGCAGCCGCTCGGGCAACCAGGCCTGTACCGACGGCAATTCCCAGGTCGCCGCGTGCATCGCTGCCGCGAGCGTGCTGCCGAGCAGCCACCGCGGTACTCCGCGGCCCTCGGCGACGAACTGTGTGAAGACGGCGCCGTCGCCATAGGGACGCACCGGCAGGCCCGTGGTGGCCAGCAGGTAGACCGCGATCGCACCACAGCCCATCAGCGCAAGGCTGGCGAGACGAGGTGTGCGGCGTGCGCGAAGATCGGCGATCACGCCGGGCAGCACGCAGGCACTCCCAAGCACCGCGAGCAGGACCGTAGGCGACCAGGTGAGGGGACTGCCGGCGAGTGCCGCGAACAGGGCCGTTGACAGGATCGCGAACACGTAAGCGCCCGCTACGATCAGGCCTTCGCCCACCAACGCCGGCACACGAATGCCCGACGCTGCCGTCCGGAGGTCGCCAGTCGCGGGCCCGAGCACCCCGCCACCCTCAGTGTCCATGCGTACGCGCGTAGGCCTGTCCCTCGTGGGGACGGCCGGGGTGCCTCATGGGAGTCGACGAAGTGACATCGCGCTGCGCAGGTCCGCCGGGCGCAGAGCGACGTCGGTGCACGAGACGCGTGCGGGCCTGGGGAGGGAACACCCGCCGCAACGTCGCCCCCAGTGTACTCGTGCTGGACACCGATTGTGTGAAGATTCGGTGACCAATCGTCCCGGTTCGGTCAGCGGGCGCGAGGCAGGGTGGTGGCGTCCACCAGCGCCGTCCGGACGCGACCGTCGCGCCACGCCAGCAGCAGTCGACCGCCGTCGCTGGCGATCTGCGGAATGCCGGTCGACCGGCCGCCTGCAGCGGCAGCGACCATGACGGGATCGCCGATCCGGCCGTCAGTGCTTACGCGACGCACGCGGACCTGCGCGGCAGTGCCCGGTGTGCCTTCCAGCCAGCTCACCGCGGCGTCGCCGTCCGGCAGCAGCACGACGCCGGCCCAGCCGATCGGATGCCCGCCATCGACCGTCACGGGCATCGTGAACGTCGCCCCGGCGTCTGAGGACGACGCCACACGCACGCGGGCGACGCCTGCGGCCGCCGTGAACCAGGCGACGACCACGCGCGAGCCGCTCGCGGCGAGGGCCGGCCCATTGGTGGGACAGCCGGGGATCGTCCAAGCGTCGGCGTGCACGATCCGTGGCGCGGTCCAGCGCCCGCCGACCCGACGCACGATGGCGATGTCGCGCACCTCACCCGCGGCGCGATCGCGGTAGGCCACGATCGGACCGTTGCGGGAGACGGCGGCCGCTACGCTGCAGCAGCTGCACACGTCGGCGTCGATCACGTCGCGGGTGGCGGTCTGCCCGTCGCCTTTCACACGCGTGAAGACCAGAGTCTTGATGGGTTCGGGATGGCCGGCACCGTGATCGGCCGGCGGCACCGGCGCGGGCGACGGCACACTCTCGGCGGGCGCCAGATATGCCGCCGAGAAGCCATCGGACTCCGGGACGAACGCGAGGAAGCCGGCGTAGTCGTCGGAGGCGGGCTCGGCCGTGAACATCGTCGACCATGGCGCTCGTTCGCTGGTGGCACGGGCCGCCCGGATGCCGTAGCCGTAGCGGCTCGTGCCATCGCCCGAGCGCACGAGCCAGTGCGCCAGCAGGGCGCCGCCAGGCGCCGGCACGACACTCGGATGGTCGGCCCAGTTGGCGAACCAGCGCGGACCACGCGCCACGTCGCGGGCT
>DATJTM010000336.1:0-2257 GCA_035503395.1 Luteitalea sp. | reverse complement strand
TTCGGGGAGTCCCACACTTCGAGCTTGAGCTCCATCTGCAGCGGGACGTCGCCGAACGCCTCGCCCTCGAGCCGAATGTGGGCCCATTTGCGATCTGTGAGCCACGGCACGTAATCGGACGGGCCGACGTGGACGTCATCGGCGGGCAGCGCGTGCCCCATGATCGAAGTCACGGCGTTGGTCTTGGAGATCTTCTTGGACTCCAGCCGCTCGCGCTCGAGCATGTTGTAGAAGTCCATGTTGCCGCCGACGTTCAGCTGAGAGGTGCGCAGCAGCTTGACCCCGCGGTCGTGCATCAGGCGGGCCAGCGCGCGGTGGACGATCGTCGCGCCGACCTGCGACTTGATGTCGTCGCCGACGATCGGCAGGCCAACCTTCTTGAAGCGCTTGTTCCAGTAGTCCTCGCGGGCGATGAACACGGGGATGCAGTTGACGAAGGCGCAGCCGGCGTCGAGGATCTGCTCGACGTACCACTTGGTGGCGTCCTCGGAGCCGACCGGCAGGTAGGAGACGACCACATCGGTGTGGGTGTCCTTGAGGATGTCGACGATGTCGGCCGTCGGCCCGGGCGCCTTGGTGATCTTCTCCTTGAGGTACTTGCCGAGGCCGTCGTGGGTCATGCCGCGCTGCACCGGGACGCCCAGCGAGGGCACCGTGCCGGCGAAGTTCAGCGTGTTGTTCTGGCCGGCGAAGATCGCCTCGGACAGGTCCTTGCCGACCTTCTCGGCGTCGATATCGAACGCGGCGCTGAACTCGATGTCGCGCACGTGATAGCCGCCCAGGTCGACGTGCATCAGCCCGGGCACGGACTCGCGCGGGTCGGCGTCGCGGTAGTACTGGACGCCCTGCACGAACGAGCTCGCGCAATTGCCGACGCCGATGATCGCCACCCGGACCTTGCCGTCCTGGTAGCGACCGGCGCCGTTGGTGGAACCGTTGGTCGTGCTCACTGTCTGCGTGCCTTTCTAAGTGTGAGGTCCCGCGCGGGAATCAGTGTCTCGCGGGCCAATACAGGTATTCCGCGGGGCGGTGTTCGTTACACCGCGGGATCATCGGCAATGCGCTTGAGTTGCCGACGCACGTGGAATATGCGCTGAAGGGTGGTCAGCACGGTCAGGGCGGCCAGCACGTAGACCGCCGGCGCGAGCAGTTCGAAGTGGCCGAGCGAGGCGCCCTTGGCGAACACCACGCCGATCGACAGGATCACCACGCGCACGGGGCGCGTGGCCAGCCCGACCTTGCACTCGACCCCGAGGGCCTCGGCTCGGGCGCGGGTGTAGGAGACCATCAACGAACCGAGCACCGCTGCCACGGTCGCCGCCGCCGCGATCTGGTTGTGGCGCGAGGCGAAGTAGGCCCCCACCGCGATCAGCACGATCCCCTCCTCCAGCCGGTCGAGCGTCGAGTCGAGGAAAGCGCCGAACACCGTGCCCTTGCCCGACATGCGCGAGTACCGCCCGTCGAGCGTGTCCATGATCGAGCCGACGATGAAGGCGAGGCCGGCCACGAAGAACAGCCGGCCGAAGATCAGGGCGGCGGCGGCGACGTTGAGGGCGAAGCCGGTGAGCGAGATCGTGTTCGGGGTCAGCCGTGACTCGATCAGCCGGTTGCGCACCATCTCCTGGGTGGTCGGGCCGGTCCGCGGCGCGCGGGTGCGGCGGGCCGAGCCGTTGCGCCGGGGCCGCGGCGGCCGGGTCTGCTCGGGTGTGCTCACGCCGTGGTGGCGCGGACGAACGCCCACGCGTCCGGCCTTGCCCGCGCCAGCAGCCTCTGCGCCAGCAGCGCGGACACGCCGGCGGTGAGGGCCCCGAGGAACACGTCGGTGAGGAAGTGGTTGGCGGTGGCGACGACCACGAAGGTGATCAGCAACGGGTACAGCGCCCACAGGATCTTGCCCGGCCGCCAAGACACCAGCCGGGACATCGAACCGCCGATCATCACGGCAAAGCACACGTGCATCGAGGGAACCGCCGCGTAGAAGTTCAGGAACGCCTTGGAGGGTCCGAAGTCGACCGAGCCGGTACCGCCGGTCACGAAGTTCGAGATCGCGTCGGTGAAGCCCCATTCGGGCATCAGGCGCGGCGGCGCGGTCGGATATAGCCAATACCCGATCAGCGCCAGCGCCATCGAGATCATGAACATGTTGCGCACGAAGTAGAACGACTCGTTCCGGCGCAGGTAGATGAAGACGAGCACCGCGGCGGTCAGCAGCAGGTGCGCCTCCAGGTAGGTCCAGTCGGCGATGTCGAGCAGCCAG
>DATJTM010000335.1:0-18917 GCA_035503395.1 Luteitalea sp. | reverse complement strand
CGCCTTGTCTGCCGACGTCAGGCTCGCCATGTTCCACTATGCGGAACAACATTCCGCAAGATGAAAGATAAACGCGCCTCGACCGTGGAACAAGGGTCGAGGGCGGTCGGGATTCCAGTCTCGGCAGTTGGCAGTCGGCAGTTGGCGGTCGGCGAGTCGGCAGTCGGCGAGTCGCCATTAGGCGAGTCGGCTGTGGGCGCGTCGGCGTTTCAGAGCGTGCAGCCTGCAGAGTGTCAGCCTTAGCCGTGGGCGGTAGGCCGTGGGTTGTAGGGCGTAGTCTTCCGCCAGCTGTGGAAGAATCGCCGTGTGCGTCTGCCCCGGTCGATGATGCTGCTGCTCGGCTTGGTCGCTGGCTGTGGGGGCGGAGGCTCGTCCGCGCCGACGACACCGACGCCTCCGACGACCTCGCAACCGACGCTGACGATCGATGCCGCCGGGGTGCTGGGCCCGAAGGAGCTGGTCGTGCCCCCGGGCACCCGCGTGCTCGTGACCAATCGAAGCACGCGCGCCCGCCAGGTGAGTTCGGACCCGCACCCAGACCACACCGATTGCCCCGAGATCAATCAGGTCGGGTTCCTGGCCCCCGGTGCCACCAAGGAGACCGGCAACCTGAACATCGTGCGCACCTGCGGCATCCACGATCACGACGACCCGTCCAACGCCGACATGCGCGCGCGGGTCGTCATCAGGTAGGGCACCGCCCCATCACGTAGGCGTCGAGCTTCAGCTCGACGCGCGGGCATCACTGACCGTCGACCTGAAGGTCGACGGCTACACCTCTTCCAGAGTGAGTCCTCGAGGAGCCCTTCAGAGGCTGGGTCGCACTCCGTACCCGGTACCCGGTACCCCGGACCCGGTTCCGGTAGCCGCGCGCCCGTTCCCCGTGTCCCGTCCCTGGTTCCGTCGTTCATCGCGGAAGGTGTCGACTCCCCGCCCGCTGGTGTCGAGAACCGACCCGACAGTTCTGTCCGGCCGCTGACGGACTTGCGCGTCACCTTCCCTGAACCCATCGAAAACACGCGACTTTCGCTTCAGCATGTGACGGCCGTAAGTTTGCTCCTGCCACACGACATGGCCGGACCCGGAGTCGGCACGCGGCGGCGTGCCGTGGCCCTCGTGTTGTTGACCCTGTCGTGCAGCGTCGCCATCGACGCCGAGCGAGCCCCGTCCTCGGCGACGCTCGTGCCGGCGCGCGTCGCCACCCCCGCCAGCCGGCTGACGCGCAGCGTCGCCGTGCCGCTGGCTTTCGAGGCGCTCCCGAATCAGGTCTTCGCCACGCGGGCCGACGGCTATGCGGCGCGCGTCGCCGCCGACGGCGTCGCCCTCTCGCTGCCCGACGGCCAGGGCGGCGCCCGAGCCGTACGCTGGACGCTGGACGGCACCCGCGCCGACGCCCGTTCCTGGCAGGCGCCGGCCACCGGGGTGGCCCACTACGTCGACGCGGCCGGTGGTCAGGCCCGCGGCCTCCACGCGCGCGTCGGCTTCGACGACATCTATCCGGGCGTCGACGTTCGCTACCGCGGCACCGACGGCAGCGTCGAACAGGACTTCGAGATCGCGGCTGGCACCGATCCGGACGCCATTGCCTTCCGGTTGCGCGACACCTCCGCCGCCATCTCAGCTCGCGGGGCCATCGAGGCGACATGGTCTTCGGGCGCGCGCCTGGCCCTCGAGCCGCCGCGCGCCTGGCAGACGACGGCCGACGGCGTGCGCGTCGACGTGCCCGTGGCCTTCACGGCCCGAGCCGACGGCGCGTTCGGCTTCCGGGTCGGCGGCTACGACCGCACGCGACCTCTGGTGATCGACCCGGTTCTGACCTACTCGCTGGCCATCGGCGGCAACGGTTCCGATGAAGCCACCGCGGTCACGCTCGACGCCCAGGGCCGCATCTACGTCGCAGGCTACTCGTCGTCCACCGACCTGGCCGGCACCCGCATCGGTGGCACCGGCGGACGCGGCGATGTGTTCGTCGCGCGACTCGATCCGACCGGGCAGACGGTGCAGTTCCTGTCGTACTTCGGTGGCAGCGGCACCGACAGCGTGCGCGGCATCGCCGTCGACGGCACCGGTCGGATGCACGTGACAGGACTGACCCTGAGCGCCGACTTCCCCGTGGTCTCGCCGCTGCCCGGGCAGGCGAGCGCGCCCGGCGGCTCCAACGCCTTCGTGGCCACGCTGGCTGCCAACGGCAGCGCCCTCACCTTCTCGTCGTATCTCGGCGGCGCCGACGTCGACGAGGCCCACGGCATCGCGGTGACACCTGACGGCGGGCTGGTCATCGCCGGCGAGACCCGGTCGACCGACTTCCCCGTGCTGTCGGCTCGGCAGCCCGTCGGCCTCGGACTCGATGGCTTCGTCACCAAGATCTCGCCGGGAGGCGCGCTGCAGTGGTCGACCTATCACGGCGGCAGTTCGTCCGACAGCCTGTTCGGCGTCGCGGTGGACACCGCCGGCACCATCGCTGTGGTCGGCGCCAGCAACTCGACCGATTTCCCATCGGTCGCGGCGTCGCAGACTCCATCCGGCGGCTTCGAAGCCACCGTGTCGCGCTTCTCGACGAGCGGCAGCCTCGTCTTCTCGACCACGCTCGGCGGCAGCGCCTACGACGCCGCGCAGGCCGTCGCCTTCGACGCGGCCGGCACGCTCCACGTCGGCGGCAGCACCTCGTCGCCGGACTTTCCCGCCACGACGACGCTCGGGCCGACCGGCACCAGTCTCGATGCGTTCGCCGTGACGTACGCGCCTGGCGGCGCGCGCGGCGCGGCCGTGCGCATCGGCGGGTCGGGCATGGATCGCGCGCGGGCGATCGCCGTGGACAGTACGGGCGTGTACCTGGCCGGGCAGACCGCGTCCACCAATTTCCCGGTCGTGCGGCCGGCTCAGGTCAACGTCGCCGGCAATCGCGACGCCTTCGTCGTCATGCTGCGCGACGCGTCCGTCGTCTATGCCACGTACGTCGGGACCAGTGGCAACGACGATGCGACGTCGGTGGCCGTCGATGGCATCGGGCGCGTGGTGCTGACGGGCATGCTGCAGGCGTCCGGGACGGTGGGCCGCGGTCCGACCGACGCGTTTCTCTTCCGCCTGTCCAGTGGCGATGCCGGCAGCGATACCGACAACGACCAACTGCCCGATTCATGGGAAACGCAGTTCAACCTCGACCCGCGCCTCAGTGACGCGTCGGCCGATCCGGATGGCGACGGCCTGACGAACCTGCAGGAGTACCAGCAGGGCACGCACCCACTCGGTCGCTACACACGCTACCTGGCCGAGGGCGCCACCATCGCGCCATTCGACACGCGTCTCGCCCTCTTCAACCCCACCGAGTCACCAGCGGCCGTCCTCGTCCGCTTCCTCTGTCAGCGCGCCTGCGGCGTGCCGGACATCCCGGGCCAGGACACCATCGTGCGCCGTCTCGTGACCCTGGCCCCGTTCGCGCGCGGCACGCTCGACGTGTCGACGATCGACGGGCTGGCCGACGAGGAGTTCGCCACGATCATCGAAGCCGACCAGCCTGTCGTTGTCGATCGCACGATGAGCTGGGACGCGACCGCCTACGGCAGCCATGCCGAAACGGCGATGCTGTCACCGGCGCCGACGTGGTACCTCGCGGAAGGCGCGACCATCAACGGTTTCCGGCTCTTCTACCTGCTGCAGAATCCGAACGCGGTCACCGCGCGCGTCAGCATCGAATACCTGCTCGGCAACGGGCGCGCGCCCGTCACGGTCAACTACACGCTGCCGCCGCGCTCGCGCACGACGCTCGACGTGTCGCAGCAGCACGCCTCGCTGCGATCCGCCGAGGTGTCGGCACGCATCGCGACCGATGCCGAGACGCCGATCCTCGTCGAGCGGGCGATGTACCTCAACGCGGGTGGCCGTCTGTTCGGCGCCGGCCACGCGAGCGCCGGCATCACGACCCCGGCCCCGACCTGGTCGTTCGCGGAGGGGGCCACGGGCCCGTACTTCGACACGTTCCTCCTGCTCGCCAATCCGTCAACCGATCCGCTCTCGGTGAAGGCGACGTTCCTCCTGCCGACCGGCGCGACCATCCAGCGCACCTACGACATCGGGCCGAAGAGCCGCTTCAACATCTGGGTCGATCAGGCCGCGCCGGAACTGGCCGATACCGCCGTCTCGACGGTCCTCGAAGCGGGCGACGACAAGCCGTTCGTCGCCGAACGCGCGATGTGGTGGCCTGGTCCCTCTGCCAACAACTGGCGTGAGGCGCACAACTCGCCCGGCTCGCTCACGACGAGCGCCCGCTGGGGTCTCGCCGACGGTCTGCTGGGCGGCCCGACCGCCGCCGACACCTACGTGCTCGTGGCCAACACGTCGCCGTTCGACGGCATCGCACGCGTCACCGTGTCGTTCGAGGACGACGGGTCGCGGCTCACCCGCGATTATCCGGTGGCCGCGCGGAGCCGCACCAACGTCCCGATGCGCGAGGACTTCCCGCAGGCCATGGGCCGTCGCTTCGCAACGCTCGTCGAAAGTCTGGGCACAGTGCCGGCCCAACTCGTGGTCGAACGCGCCATGTATGCCGACTCGGGCCGCGAACGCTGGGCCTCGGGCACCAATGCGCTCGGCACGCCGCTGATCACCGAACGCATCATCACGATCACGCCGCAGGGCGTCACGCCGCGCGTGCTCGTCGTGGCGCCGGGCGAGCAGGTCACGGTGCGTAACCTGGATACGGTCACGCACCAGATCTTCTCCGGCCCGTATCTCGAACGCTCGGCGTGTCCGGCGCTCAACCAGATTGGATTCCTCAACCCAGGCGAGTCGCGCACGTCAGGCAACTTCACTATCGCCGGCACGTGCCCGTTCCTGGACGACATCCGCCCGGGCCAGCAGCTCAATCGCGATTTCATGGGCTACGTGATCGTGAGGTAGGGACGGCTCTCCGAGCCGTCCGCCACTGAGCCAGCACTCACGTCCTGATGATGGTGACGGGGGCCGGGTTGGGACAACCGGCCCTACCTGCCAGGCAGCAGCAATCTCTTTCCGCGCGCCGTTCGTCGTTCGTCGTTCGTCGTTCGTCGTTGAGGCCTCTTCCCCTGCTACCCTGCACGCATGCAGCGGATGTCGATCGGCACGACCGCGCTGGCGGTGACCGTCGCGTGCACGTGGCTGAGTGCGCAGGGGCCGTCTACGCCACGCATCCCGACGTTCCGCAAGGTCATCCTCGATGGTGCCTTCCGGGCCGAGGGCGTGGCCCTGGCCGACATCGACCGTGACGGGCGTCTCGACGTGATGGCCGGCAACGCCTGGTACGCGCAGCCCGAAGGCGCCGCAGCGCTCACCGCAGCAGCGTGGCGACGCCACCAGATCGCGCCGCTCGAGCCGTTCGACGCCCCGACCGGCTTCAGCAACGCCTTCCACAACTTCGCACTCGACGTGAACGGCGATGGCTGGCCCGATCAGGTCGTGCTCGGCTTCCCTGGCGATCCGGTCACGTGGCGTGCCAATCCCGGCCCCCGCGGCGGTGCCTGGCGCACGCATCCCCTGTCGGCCTCGTCGGGCAACGAATCGCCGGTGTTCTCCCGCCTCGTTCGCGGGCGCGGGCCGGTCCTCGTGATGGGCGTGGAGGAGCGACTCGGCTGGCTGGCACCGGCGGCATCGCCGTTCGTGCCCTTCGCGTTCCATCCAATCAGCACCCCGAAGCACCCCACCGCCCATCGCTTCGCGCATGGACTCGGCGTCGGTGACCTCGATGGCGATGGTCATGACGACGTGGTCGGCATCAAGGGGTATTGGCGGGGTGGTCAGCCGACCGCGGATGGCTGGCCCTTCGTGCCGGTCGAACTCGGTCCCGACGCCGCGCACATGGCCGTCTACGACGTCGATGGCGACGGCCTGACCGACATCGTCGCGAGCGCCGCGCATCAGGTCGGTGTGTGGTGGTACCGCCAGCAGAAGAGTGGCGCCACTCGGACGTTCGTCAAGCAGGAGATCGACGCCTCGTTCTCGCAGTCGCATGCGCTGGACGTGGGCGACCTTGACGGCGACGGTGTGCCCGACGTGGTCACCGGCAAGCGACGGTGGGGGCACGGGCCGACTGGCGACCCGCAACCGAACGCGCCCGGCGTCCTCTACTGGTTCCGGCCGCAGCGCACGTGGGCCGGCGTCACCTGGACCCGCCACCTCATCGACGACACCTCGGGCGTCGGGAATCAGGTCGTGGTCGGCGACATCAACGGCGACGGCCGTCTCGACGTAGCGAGCGCCAACAAGCACGGCGTGTTCGTCTTCCTGCAGGAACCCTGACGGCTCCGACTGCCCACTCCCGACCGCCGCCTGCCGCCTGCCGCCTGCCGCCTGCCGCCTGCCGACTGCCGACTGCCGACTGCCGAGTCTTCCTTCTGACTTTCACCTTTTGACTTCTGACTTTTCGGCCGTGCAGGCCTGGGTCGTGGCACTCTCGTTCCGGTCAGGCGTGAACGACGTTCTACACTGAGAAGCTCTGCCTTGGCGGTCCTTTCCCGAACCCTGCGCGTCGGCAGCCTCCTCGTGGGCTGCCTCTGGATCCTCGTTGCGGAGCACGTGTGGGCGCAGCCGACGTCCCGCCTGATCGTCGACCACTGGCAGGTGGAGGACGGGCTCCCGCAGAACACCGTCACCAGCATCACGCAGGACGACAGGGGCTACCTCTGGGTCGCGACGCGCAAGGGGCTGGCGCGCTTCGACGGCGCGCAGTTCCTCCAACAATCGCGCGTCGGCGACGTCGACTTCACCACCATGCGGCTCACCGGGGTGCTCCCCGACCCGGACGGCAGCGTCTGGGTGAGCACCTATGGCCAGGGCGTCTACAAGATCATCGGGGACCGCGCCATTCACTACGGCGTCGACGAGGGTGTCCCGCACGAGGTCGTGTGGGACGTCTCGCGTGATCGCGACGGACGGGTATGGGTGTCCTCGTCGCGCGGCGCCCGCTTCTTCGACGGGCGCCGATGGCAGGCACCCGACCTGCCCGGCGATCTGGCCACCGACGGCGTGAACGTGGTCTACCTGGCCCGCGACAAGCGCCTGTGGATCGCCACCTCGCGTCACGGCGTGATCAGCCTGAAAGACAACGTCCTCAAGCAGTACTCGCTGGCCGAGGGACTCCCGTCGGCGACGGCGACCTCGATCGCCGAGACACCCGGCGGTGACATCTGGGTCGCAACCCCGCAAGGCGTGGCACGGATCACGGGCGAGACGATCACGGCCTTCGGCGCCAAGGACGGCCTGCCGGCCGAGCGCGTCCTCCAGGTGCTCGTCGATCGCCGCGGTACGTTGTGGATGGCCACGCACGGCGGTGGCCTGGTCCGTTATCAGGGCTCGACGTTCCAGCGGATCGGCCGCAATGAAGGACTCAGCACCGACTACCTGGTCTCGCTCGCCGAGGATCGCGACGGCGCCCTGTGGATCGGCACGCTGTCGGGCGGCCTCAATCGGCTCGCCCCTGCCGCCCGCGAGTTGCTCGACGAGCGCTCGGGGCTTCCCCCGTTCCCGGTCACCACGATCTATCAGGCGCGCGACGACACGTTCTGGATCGGCACGTTCGGCGGCGGCCTGGTGTCGATTCGCGACGGGCGCGTCCACACCTACACCAAGGACGACGGGCTGCCGAGCAACGCCATCACCTCGGTGACCGGCGGCGACAGGAACAGCGTCTGGGTCGGCACCAATGGGGGCGGCGCCTTCCGCTTCGAGGACGGCCGCATCGTCGAACGCGTCGGGCCCGAGATCGTGGGCCTCTCGCTGCGCACCATCGAGCTCACGCACGCGTCATTCGGATCGGGCACCGTGTGGTTCGGCGGCAATGGTCTGGTTCGGTACCGGAATGGTGAGTACCGTCGGCTTGGCGAGGCGGACGGCCTGCGCAGCAACGAGGTCCGCGTCATCTACTCGGTGAGCAACCGGGTGTGGGTCGGCACGTATGGTGGCGGTCTCCAGAGCATCGAGGCCGACGGCCGCGTGCGCTCGTGGGGGCCGAAGGAGGGCCTGACCAACCTCTTCGTCACGTCGCTGCACCACGACCGCGACGATGTCCTCTGGATCGGCACGTACGGCGGCGGGCTGTTCCGGCTGAAGAACGGCGCGATCCGGCAAGTCACCACCCGCGACGGACTCTCCGACGACGTCGTGTTCGACGTGATGGAAGACGACGCCGGGCGTCTGTGGTTGACGGGAGCCGGCGGCCTGTCCGTGGTCCGGATGGCGGACGTCCATGCGCGCATGGATGGCGGTGCGGCACTGCTGTCGGTGAACCACTACGGCCGGGCCGAAGGCGTCGCCGGCACCGATGGCACCGATGGCAGTCAGCCACTGAGCTGGCTGGCCCGCGATGGCCGGCTGTGGTTCGCGACCGTCGAGGGTGTGGTGATCTTCGATCCGACGGAAGTTGCCGACAGGCCGCCCGTGCCGACCGTCTCGATCGACGCGATGCAGGTTGACAAGCGAACGGTCGACATCACCCGCCTCGACACGCTCGACGGCCGCGCCGTCGACATCACCTACAGCGCCCCGCAACTGCGGGGCGGTCGCGCGGTGCAGTACGAATACCGACTGGTCGGCCTCGACGATGCGTGGGTGGATGCCGGCACGCAGCGGTCCGCGTCGTTCACGAACCTGTCACCGGGCACTTACAACTTCGAGGTGCGAGCGCAGGCGAGACGCGGGGAGCCGCACGGCAAGGTGCGGACGCTCAAGTTCACCGTACCGGCCCGCTTCTTCGAGACGCCGGCCTTCCTCCTCTTCGGGGCTGGCGCACTCGGCCTGGCCATCGTCGGCCTGGTCCGCGGCCGACTTGGACGGCTGCGCCGGCGACAGCAGGAACTCGAAGGTCTCGTCGACGACCGGACTGCCGCCCTGCGCCATGAGATGACCGAGCGCGAGCGCGCCGAACGCGAGCGGCGGGCCCTCGACGAACGAATCCAGCAGGCCCAGCGGCTCGAAAGCCTCGGCGTGCTCGCCGGTGGCGTCGCCCACGACTTCAACAACCTGCTGGTAGGCGTCCTCGGTGAAGCAAGCCTGGCTCTCGGCGACATGCCGGCCCATGCGCCGGGGCGGACGCACGTCGAACGCATCGAACGCGCCGCCCTGAGGGCGAGCGAGCTCACGGCGCAGATGCTGGCTTACTCCGGGCGCGGTCGCTTCATCGTCGCGCCGGTGCGCCTCGACGACGTCGTCCGCGAGGTGCGCGAACTGCTCGGGTCGGTGATCCCGCGCAGCATCACGGTGCGCCTCGACTTCCCGACCGCGCTGCCGATGATTGCCGGCGACCCGTCGCAGCTGCGGCAGGTGGTGATGAACCTGCTCACCAACGCGGCCGATGCGATCGGCGAAGCGCCGGGCGCGATCAGCGTGGCCGCCGGGGTGCGGACGCTGTCGGCCAACGATGCCGCGACGACCCAGCAGCCGGGCGCGGCGGGCTTGTCGCCAGGTGAGTACGTGTGGCTCGAGGTGCGCGACGACGGAATCGGCATGGATGGCGAGACGCAGGCGCGCATCTTCGACCCGTTCTTCACCACCAAACCGGCGGGGCGCGGTCTCGGCCTCGCAGCGGTGCAGGGCATCGTCCGCAGCCACGGCGGACGGATCATGGTGGCCAGTCAGCGCGGGGCCGGCAGCACCTTCACGTTGCTGCTCCCGGCAGTGCGGGTGCCCGCCCGCGGCGGCGACGACCAGATCGCCGCATCGTCGTCGGCCCCCGTCGTCCGGCCCGCCACCAGGGTCCCGATCGACGCGACACCGGTCGTCGTCAGTCCAGCCGCGCCGGGTGCGCCGCGGGTACTCGTCGTCGACGACGAGCGCCTGGTGCGCGACGTCGCACGGGCGGCCCTCACGCGCGCCGGCTACGCCGTGACCGAGGTCGCCACCGGCGAACAGGCGGTCACGCTGTTCGAACAAGCCCGCGACGCCTTCGACCTGGTCGTGCTCGACCTGACGCTGCCTGGCATCCAGGGCCGGGCCGTGATGCAGACGATGCGGGCCGGCCGGGCCGACGTCCCGATCCTGCTGACGAGCGGGTATACGGCCGAAGAAGCGGGAGACTTGACCCGGGCGCCACGCACGACGTTCCTCCAGAAACCGTGGCGGCCCGAGCAGCTGCTGACGCGGGTCCGCGAGCTGCTGGCGGCCTCGCCGACGGTCTCCGCCGACCGCGGTTGAGCATCGGACCCGCATGCTACGATGACGGGGTGGGGGCGTCGGCCAACCTGCCCCACGCACCCTGCATGAGTACTGTTTCTCCCCTGCATCTCATCCGGCCACGCCAGCCCAAGCCGGAGTGGCTCAAGGTCAAGGCCCCCGGATCCGAGAACTACCTGCGCCTCAGCAAGCTGATGCGCGGCCTGGGGCTGAACACGGTGTGCGAGGAAGCCCGCTGCCCGAACATCGGCGAGTGCTGGCACCACGGCACCGCGACGTTCATGATCCTGGGCGACGTCTGCACCCGCGCCTGTGGCTACTGCGCAGTCGCGCATGGCAAGCCGGCGACACTCGACCTCGACGAACCGCGCCGCGTGGCCGATGCCGTCAAGGTGCTCGACCTGAGCTACGTGGTGATCACGTCGGTCGATCGCGACGACCTCGCCGACGGTGGATCCGGCATCTTCGCCGAGACCATCCGCCGCACGCGCGAACTCTCGCCATCGTGCCGCATCGAGGTGCTGATCCCCGACTTCCAGGGCAAGGACGATCAGCTGCAGACGGTGCTCGATGCCGGCCCGGACGTGCTGAACCACAACACCGAGACGGTGCCGCGCCTCTACCGGAAGGCTCGCAGCGGCGGCAAGTATCCGCGCACGCTGGAACTCCTGCGACGCGCCAAGGCGTACGCCCCGCACATCCCAACCAAGACCGGCCTGATGGTCGGCCTCGGCGAGGAGAAGCCTGAGCTGATCGAGGTGTTCCGCGATCTGCGCAAGATCGAGGTCGACATCCTCACGCTCGGACAGTACCTGCGGCCGACGGACGCGCATCTCGAGATGGTGCGCTACTACACACCCGACGAGTTCCGCGAGTTGAAGGCGATTGCGCTGGATCTGGGCTTCGGGCACGTCGAAGCGGGTCCGCTCGTCCGCAGTTCGTACCACGCGCACGAACAGGCCGACAGCCTCGCGCAGGCCGCGGCCGGCGGCTGCCGGTAAGTCGGGCCTCACCCGTTTGTCGCGTCGCATGGCTCGACGCCCGGCACCCGCTCGCATCGACGTGCCCGCCGAACATCCGGCGGCCGTGGCCTATCCTCATCAGCCCCCGGTCCCCCCCGCGCTGGGTGGCGTGCACCTCCGCATCGTTGCCTGCGAGGCGTGTCCGCGGCTGCGTGCGTACTGCACCGGCATCGCCCAGACGAAGCGCGCCGCGTTCAAGAACGAAACCTACTGGGCCCGGCCGGTGCCTGGCTTCGGCGACGCGCACGCGCGGCTCCTCGTCCTCGGCCTCGCCCCGGCCGCGCACGGCGCCAATCGGACCGGTCGCGTGTTCACCGGCGACGGCACCAACGCCTCCGGCGATTTCCTGATGCGCGGCATGATGGCCGGCGGCTTCGCCAATCAGGCGACCTCGGCGCGTCCCGACGATGGACTCGTACTGACGGATGCCTACGTGGCCGCGGCCGTGCGTTGCGCGCCGCCGGACAACAAGCCGACGCCGGAAGAAGTCGATCGCTGCCTGTCGCATCTCGAGGCGGAGCTGGCGGCGCTACCGAACATCCGGCTGGTCGTCGTGCTCGGACGGATCGCATACGACGCCTATCGACGTCTGCTCGCCCGTCGCGGCCAGCGATTGCCCGCCGCGCCGTTCGCGCATGGGCTTTTCGTCGATGCGTCGGCGTTCGGCGCCCCGAGCGTGATCCAGTCGTATCATCCGTCGCGCCAGAACACGCACACGGGTCGCCTCACCGACGCGATGATGGCGTCGGTCTTCGCCGACGCACGACGACGTCTGGATGCGTAAGCAGCCAGCTAGTTGCAAGAGGGAAAAGGACAAGAGTTTCTGATCCGATCTCTCTTTCATCTGTAGGCGTCGGACTTTGTCCGACGCTCAGTGCTGTCGCGACCGCCGGACAAAGTCCGGCGGCTACACCTGTGTGTCCTTGACCTTGAGCGTTCAGAGCGTTCAGAGCTCGGACTCCGGCCGTGCAGACTACATCGCGCGTTTCCCGAGCCCTTCCCGACGCAACACGCTGCGGCGATAGCCGTACGCGGCGTACACGACCAGGCCGAGCACCATCCACACGACGAGGCGCTCCCATGTCTCGCGTGGCAGGCTCGCCATCAGGCCAACGCTGACCACGACCGACAGGATCGGCAACCATGGCGTCCACGGCACACGGAACGGCCTCGGCAGATCCGGCGCCGTGCGTCGCAGGACGAGCACACCGAGCGCCACGACCACGAACGCGAACAGGGTGCCGATGCTCACCAGTTGCGAGAGCACGCTGATCGGCGTCAGCCCCGCGGCCATCGCCACGAATGCCCCGGTGACGACCGTCGAGACGTACGGCGTCCGCCACCGCGGATGCAGTCGACGCGCCGCTGCCGGTAACAACCCGTCACTGCTCATCGCGTAGAAGATCCGCGACTGGCCCAGCATCGTCACCAGCATCACCGACGTGAGGCCGGCCAGCGCGCCGATCTCGACGAGCCACCGCATCGCCGTCAGCACGGCGAGGCCACCGCCCGACGCGCGCGTCGCCGCCTGCTGCAGCGCCAGCACCATCGGCGCCGCCGAATCCCGCATCGTCGTGTAGGGCGCGAGGCCGACCATCACCAGCGAGACGGCCATGTACAGGATCGTGCAGACCGCGAGCGACCCGAGGAGCCCGACGGGCATGTCGCGCTGCGGATCGCGTGCGTCCTGCGCCGCCGTCGACACGGCATCGAAGCCGATGAACGCGAAGAAGACGACGGCAGCGCCGCGCGCCACGCCACTCCAGCCGAACTCGCCGAACTCGCCGGCGTTGGGCGGCACGAACGGCTGCCAGTACGCGGGCACCACGAAGCCGATGCCACCGACCACCACGACGGCGATGACCGTGAGCTTCAGCGCCACCATCACCGCGTTCATGCGGGCGGACTCGCGCATGCCCATCACCAACATGCCGGTGATCGCGACGGCGATCAGGATGGCGGGCAGGTTGAGCACGGCGGTCACCGGGCCGGCGGCGGTCTGGACGATGGTGCCGGGCGCGGCCGACAGGGCTGCCGGAAACGGCAGCCCGAGATCGTGGAGCAGGCTCGTCAGGTGGCCGGACCAGCTGACGGCGACGGTCGAGGCCGAGAGCGCGTACTCGAGGACCAGATCCCACCCGATGATCCACGCGACCAGTTCGCCCATCGTTGCGTAGGCGTAGGTATAGGCACTGCCCGAGACCGGGACCGCGGCGGCGAACTCGGCATAGCAAAGACCGGCCAGTGCACTGGCCAGCCCGGCCAGCGCCATCGCGAGGACGATCGCCGGGCCGGTGTGGGCACCAGCGACCTGTCCGGTGAGGACGAAGATGCCGGCGCCGATGACGGCGCCGATGCCGAGCGAGACCAGGTCGCCGCGGCCGAGCACGCGCGGCAGTGCCGCGCCATCATGGCCATCGGCCCGGGCCTGCAGCCGCGCAAGCGGCACCTTGACGAAGAGCGACACGCGTCCTCCCGTGGGGACCACCGGACCGGATGCCCGGGGTAACATGCCGCGATCGAGGCACGGCAGGGCCAGCGTGCCGCGACGACCGGCGGCAAGTCCTGAAGCCGCGTCGAAGAAGTGCCCAAGATCCGCTCAAGATCGATGAATCCGACCCGCGATCCAGCTGCCGTCCGCTTCGGCCCGTTCCTGTACGAGCCGCAGAACGGGCGGCTGCTGCGCGCCGACACCGAGCTCGGCGTGCCCCCACGCGCGCTCGCGATCCTGGGCTGCCTCATCGAGCAGCCGGGGCTGCTGGTGACCAAGCAGCGACTTCTCGACCGGGTGTGGAAGGATGCGTTCGTCACCGATACCTCGCTGTCGGAAGCCGTCAGTGTCTTGAGGCAAGCACTCGGCGACGACGCGCAGGTGCCGAGCTACGTGCAGACGGTGCCGCGACGGGGATACCGCTTCATCGCCGACGTCGCGCCGGCGGCGGTGGTGGCATTGGCGCCGGCGACCGCGCCAGAGACCTCACTCGAGCCGTCGCCGGCAAGCCGGGCGGCCGACTCGGCCTTTTCGCCCTTTTCGAACTTTTCGCCCTTTGACCCGCGACCGCGTACCCAGCCAGTAGCCCAGCCAGTCCCCCCGCCGGCGCTGTGGACGCCGTGGTTGCCCTGGCTCGGGTGCTTCGTGGCCGGCCTGGCGGTCGGCATCCTGGCGCTGGCGCTGCAAGCCGGGCCCAAGGTCGGCGATGCGCCGCTCGCCCGGTTCTCCGTCGATCTGCCGGACGGCCTGACGTTGTCGGGACCATCGTCACTCGCGATGTCGAGCAACGGCCAGTTGCTGACCGCGCTCCTCGAAGACGGTCACGGACGCCGCGCGGTATACGCGAGAGCGCTCGACTCGGGCGTCTTCCAGCGCATCCCCGGCAGCGACGATGCGCGGTTCGCGTTCGTCTCACCCGATGGCGAGCGCGTCGGTCTGTGGATTGCCGATCGCCTGCGCGCCGTCCATCTCCGAACCGGGATGTGGTCATCCCTCGGCACCGCGCACCTGCTGCGTGGCGCCAGCTGGATGGACGACGGCAGCCTGTGGATCGCGAGCGAAGCCGACGGTGCCCTGCGGCGTATCGGCCCGAGAGGCGGTGCGCCACTCGTCGTCGCACGACCACACCGCGACGCCGGCGAATCGACCTACGACGCGCCGATCGGGCTCGCGGGCAGCGGCCTCGTCTTCGCGGCTGCGAGACCCGGACAGGAGCCGCTGTTGTATGGCTGGCCCGCCTCGGCCAGTTCTCCGCGGCCGCTCGGGCCGGGTACGGCACCGCGCTGGGTAGGCCCGGCCCATGTCGTGTACCGCCGCGGTGAGCAGGTGCAGGCAGCTCTGTTCCTGCCGCCCGACTGGACGCTGCTCCGGCCAACCACGCTCGCCCGCCTCGGACGCGCCGACGGCAGCGTGCCGTGGGCAGCGACCGGCGATGCGATGGTGCGGCCACCGGCCTGCCGCGACTGCGACGTGCCGCTGGTGCAGACCGTTGGCGGAGCGACGAAGGCGGTGACGGTGCCGGGCACGGCACTCGAATCGTGGCAACTGTCGACCGACGGCACGCAGGTGTTCGCGATTTCGCGGGTTGGCGACGATCGGCAGGTGTGGCGGGTCGATGTGGGTGACGGGACGCCGACGTTGATCGAGCGTGGCGCCGGTCACGCCGTGGCCACCGACGCGTCGGGACAGCACACGGCGATCGCCAGTCACGATCGTGACGGCTGGGTCGTGCGACAGCCCGAGACCTCGGGGTCCGGCGCCGCGCTGCTCCATCGCGCCGATGTGCCGGTCACCCCTTCGTCGATCGGACCGACGGGGGTCGTCTGGATGCATCAGCCGAACGCGCGTGGCGACCTCGACGTGTGGTCGGTGTCCCCGGGGTCGCGTGCCGTGACGACCATCGCGACGCCAGCCAACGAGTGGCAGGCGATGCCATCGCCCGACGGTCGACACCTCGCGTATCTCACCGACGCACGTGGCGACATCGAAGTCGTCGTCCGCGAGCTGGCGTCGTCGGCCACGATCGGCACGTGGCCGGCATCCGAGGTGCGCTGGTCACCGGACGGAGCGCTGCTGCTCGTGCGCGACGGACGCCACTGGCAGGCGCTCGCACTCCCCGCGTCCAGCGAGGACTCGGCGCGTCCATCGTCCGCGAGACCGGCGACCGGCCTGCACGCCGTCGCGTTGCCGTCGGGCCTCCGCCTCCCCGCCTCTGCCGAGCCGGCGACGACGTTGGACTTCGTGCTGCAGTGGGCACGCGAAGTCCGTCAGCAGGTGCCGGTAGCGCCGCGACCACTGCCGGTGGTCCGCTGAGATGACGTCGTTCCTGCCGGGTGATGCCGCGACGCTCGCCGTCGCCGCGCTGCTGATTGGCTTCTCGAAGGGCGGGCTGGGTGGCCCGCTCCCGACGATGATGGCGACGCTGCTCCTCAGCCAGCGCGCCAGTGTGGCAACGGCGGTGGCGCTCGCCACGCCGATGCTGATGGTGGGCGACGCGTTCGCCCTCTACACCTACTGGGGGACGTGGGACCGCGAGCACTCGCGTGCGCTGGTCCCGGCCGGCATGGTGGGCTGCATCATCGGGCTGTTCCTGCTGCGCGGACTCCCCGATCGCTCGCTGCGCGTCGGCCTCGGCGTCGCTGGATTGATCGTGGTCGGCTACAAGATTCACAGCCACTGGCGAGGCCGCGAGCACTACGTGCGGCAGCCGTGGCACGCACCGCTGGCGGGACTGCTGTCGGGAATCAGTTCGGGGATGCTGAACGCCGGCGGGCCGCCGATCACGTCCTACCTGCTGCTGCAGCCGATCACGCCGATCGTGTTCATGGGCACGAACACCATCTTCTTCGCGATCGTGAACCTGCTGAAGGTGCCGGGATCGCTCGCCGCCGGAGTGGTGACGGGCAAGGCGCTGGCCTGGTCACTGGCCTTCTGCCCGCTCGTGGCGATCGGTGTGTTCCTGGGCCGCTACTTCATCGCCCGGGTCGATGCGAAGATGTTCGACCGCATCATGACGGCGATCCTGATCTTTGCCTGCGGCTGGTTGATCGCCACGGCCTATCTGTAACCCGATAATTTCATAATTGCAAAACTTCAGAATTTCATCAGCGGCGCCAACCTTCGGAGCGTCATCGAAGGTGATGACATTCTGAAGTTCCCGCAATTCTGAAACTGATTGGGCCGCGTCCCGTGAAGAACGCGGCCCGTGTCCTCACCGCTTCTTGACGCCGAGCTCATTGAGCTTGGCGACCAGCCGTTCGCCGGCCTTGGCCGTGTCGGGCGTCTTGTCGATGTCCTTGATGCGGCCATCGGGACCGACGTAGTAGGTCCAGCGCGCCGCGACCTGCTGTTCGGGCGGACGATTCAGGTTGATCACGCCGTAGGCCTTCGCCGTCGCCTTGCTCGGGTCGGCCAGGATCGGGAAGCTCACCACGTGTTCCTTGGCGAACTTCGTGTTGGCATCGATGTCGTCGACGCTCGCCATGAACAGCGCGATGTCGTAGTTCTTCAGGGTCGCGTCAGTGGCCGCGATCGACTTGCACTCGGCGGTGCAGCCGCCGGTGAAGGCCTTCGGGAACCAGGCGATGACGACCGTCTTGCCCTTGTAGTCGGACAGCTTGTGGGTCTTGCCGTCGGAACCCTGCAGCGAGAAGGCCGGCGCCACGTCGCCGACCTTCAGGTCTGCCGAGTACTGCGGCGGCGCCGCGGTGGGCGCCTGCGCGGGGGCAGGAGCCGGAGCTTGTGCAGCCACACTGGCGGCGCCAAGGCCGGCGGCCATGCAGAACGACAGGAGTCTGGTCATGGGCGGATCGTAGCACCGCTCACGGAATTGCAGAATTGCAGGAATTTCAGAATTTCATCATCACCGGAGACGCTCCGACGGTTGGCGATGGTGATGAAATTCCTGAACTTATGAACTTCTGCAATTTCAGGTGGTGGCCTTGTCCTGCGCCGTGCGCGCCGTCTTGCCCAGCTGTTCGACGATGCGCGTGGCCTCCTCCACGGCACGCGCGAGCACCGAGCGGATCTTGCCGTCCTCGAGCATCAGCACACCACCGATCGTGCAGCCGGCCGGCGTCGTCACGTCGTCGCGCAACGACGCCGGGTGACGGTTGGTCTCCAGCACCATCCGCGCCGATCCGAGCATCGTCTGGGCCACGAGTTGCAGGGCGAGATCGCGCGGCAGGCCGACGCGCACACCGGCATCCGCCATCGCTTCCATCATCAGATACATGTAGGCCGGCCCGCTGCCACTGAGTGCCGTCACCGCGTTGCAGTACGACTCGTCAACGATGCGGCAGCGGCCGACCGACGCGAAGATCCGCTGCGCCAGTTCGAGGTGGGCATCGCTCGCATGCGTACCACCGGCCACCACCGTCATCCCCTCCCCGACCACACACGGGGTGTTCGGCATCGCGCGCACCCACGGGTTGGACAGGTCGAGCAGTTGCTCGAGCCGCGTCGTCGTGACACCGGCAAGGATCGAGACGAGCAGCGTGTCGCGACGGACGTTCGCGCGCAGCAGCGCGTCGACAACCTGCGGCGCCTGCTTCGGCTTCACGCAGATCAGCACGACGTCGGTCTCGGCGAGTCGCTCGCTGTAGCTGGTGGCCGACGCCAGCTGGCCGGCGGCAAGGGCGACGGCTGGATCGCGCAGGCACGGGATGCCGAGGTCGGCCGTGACTTCGTCGCAGGACTCCTGGGTGTGGGCCGAGGCCCACGCCTGGTCCGGCGTGATCAGGTTCGCATCGAAGAGGCCGCGGAGGAGCGTGCGGCCCATGACGCCGGCGCCGATGACGCCGAGCTGACGGTCTGGGGCGAGGAGCGAAGGCATGCAGGCTACAGCCTACAGCCTGCGAGCCTACGCGACGGAACCGCCCGACAAGTCGGGCGGCTACGAATGGATGGACGTGAACCTCGTGCTGACGCTCGACGACTACGAATTCACGACGGGCTCTTCGAAGGCCGAAGGCCGAATGACGAAGGCCGACGGTGGAAACGCTATAGCCCTTCGAGACGCGACGAGGCATCGCCGAAGCCGTCGAGCGTGACGCCCATGCGGTCCATCAGCGACAGATGCAGGCTGCACACCTTGCGGTTGGCGTCGCCCTTGTCCATGAAGTCGAGGACGCGCCCGGTCTGGAGCGAGCCGCCGCCCTTGCCGGTGAGGAGCACCGGCAACTGCTCCGCGCTGTGAAGGTCGCCATCGAACAGGCTCGACGCGCACATCAGAATCGAGTTGTCGAGCAGCGTCGTCTCGCCCTCGG
>DATJTM010000334.1:0-7327 GCA_035503395.1 Luteitalea sp. | reverse complement strand
ACGTCGCCATGCTCATGCGATCGACCTTGACCATGATGTCGTCGGCCAGGTACACGCGCAGGTCGGCGTACAACTCCCGGTTGATCGCATCGTCGGCCTTGTAGGCGCCGAGTGCCTCGCGCACCTCGCGGTGGACGTCGCCACCGAGCGCGGCCTCGCGCATCGCCGGCATGTACAGACGCTGGCGTGACGCGGTGTCCATGAACGTCATCCACCGGTAGTGCCCCAGGTCGGCGCTGTTGCCGGTGACGCCGCTCAGGAAGCGCTTGATCTTGTTCAGCGCGCCCTTCTTCTGCTCGGACGGCGGAATCAGCTGCGCCGCCTGGTCTGCGAGCCGCCACGCCACATCAGGCGTCACGCGTGACCACTTCGCCGCGAGGGCCTGCGCCGCGTACGCGTCGTAGCCGCCGAAGACCTCGTCACCCCCGTCGCCGGCCAGCACGCCCTTCACGTGCTGACGGGCCAGCCGCGAGACCAGATAGGTCGGGAACAGCGAGACGTCGGCGAACGGCTCGTCGAGGTGCGCAACGAGCGGATCGAACAGCGACGCCACGTCGGGAGTGACCATGTCCTCGACGTGCGTGAGGCCGAACCGCTGTGCGATCTCTCGCGCATACGGCAGCTCGT
The DNA here is from genome assembly GCA_035503395.1 of Luteitalea sp. Lineage (GTDB taxonomy): Bacteria > Acidobacteriota > Vicinamibacteria > Vicinamibacterales > Vicinamibacteraceae > Luteitalea. The sequence continues at coordinate 6,700 of DATJTM010000334.1, read as the reverse complement.
TGTAGCTCTGGTCACTGAAGCCCATGCTGAAGCTGGTGACCGCGACGCCACGTCGCTTCGCCGCATCGGCCATGAACGCCGCGATCGCGCTGGAGTCGATGCCGCCCGACAGGAACACGCCGAGCGGCACGTCCGACATCATCTGCCGGTCGACGGCAGTGGCCAGCGCCGCTCGCACGGCATCGGCTGCCTCGGCGGCCTCCCACGTGCGCACCGGCACGTCGGCCGCATCCCAGTACCGCGCCGTGTGGACCCGACCTTCCCGGTAGACGAGGTAATGGGCAGCCGGCAGCTTACGGATGTGCGTGAACAGCGTGCGCGGCGCGATCACGTACTCGTAGGTCAGGAACTGGTCGAGCGCCGCGAGGTCGAACTCACGCGAGATGTCCGGCTTCGCCAGCAGCGCCTTCACTTCGGAGGCCAGCGACAGCCCCTGTGGGGTGTGCGCGTAGAACAGCGGCTTCTCGCCGGCCCGATCACGCGCCGCGACGAGCGCCTGCGTCCGCTCGTCGTACAGGGCGACGGCGAACATGCCCTTCAGCCGGGCGAATGCCTCGTAGCCCCATTCCTCGTAGGCGTGGACGACCGCCTCGATGTCAGAGCCCGAACGGAAGTGATGCCCCAGCGACTGCAGCTCGGCACGCAACTCCGGGAAGTTGTAGATCTCGCCGTTGCCGACGACGTGGATGTCGCGGCTTTCGTTGCTGAACGGCTGCTGTCCCCCCGGGATGTCCATGAAGGACAGCCGGCGCATTGCCAGCCCGGCACCGCGACACGTGATCGCGCCTTCGTCCTCCGGCCCGCGATGCACGAGCGTGCGCACCATGCGATGCAGGAGGTCGCCCGAAATCGGGGCGCGCGGATCACGATCGGCGATGGCTACGATGCCGCACATAGGTTCTTACGTTCGCAATGCTTCATCGGCCGGTGTCGCGGCCGAATTCCGTCCGGTCGTCTGCTTGGGCGCTGACCGTCGGATCGTCCATGTCGACTTGGTAGGGACGGCTCGCCGAGCCGTCCGATCTCGGGCGCCTCGGAGAGGCGCCCCTACCCTCCTGCGGCTTCCCTTCGATCGCGCAGGACCTTCGCCGGGGTGCCGACCGCGATCGCGAACTCCGGGATCTCGCCGACGACGACCGCCCCGGCTCCGATGATCGCATCCCTCCCGACCCGCGAGCCATCGGTGACCACGACATGCGCACCCAGCCACACGTGGTCGCCGACGTCGATGCCCGCCGCCGTGCGCCCCTGGTCCAGCACGGGGACGTCGACACGGTCATACAGGTGGTCGCCACCCACGAGGTAGGTGTAGGCGGCAATCAGCACCTTCTTGCCCACCCGCACCCGCGAGGCCGAGAAGATCTCGGTGTTGAAGCCGATGTTGGCCTCGTCCTCGATGATGATGTCGCCGTTCTTGCAGCTGAGGATCGCGTTTCGCCCCAGGAACACGCCGTTTCCCACCCGAATGCCCTGGTTGTCCTGTCCCTTGGCGTCCAGGCAGCACTGGTCGTCGACAACGACGTTGTCGCCGATGTGAATCTTGTGCGGATGGCGCAGCACGACACCGGCGCCGAACGCCACACCACGACCGCAGGATCCGAGCAGCAGCGGGTAGAGCTTCGAGCGCAGGAACAAACCGAGCGCGCCCGGCAGGCCGCTGCAGAGCAGGATGATGAGTTCGTACTCGAGCAGCGCCAGCAGGCCAGGACGCCCGATGACGAGGTCGGCGTAGCGCTGCGCCTTCGACTTGCGCTCGTCGAAGAGCTCGCGCTGGATCACGGTGATCCGCGCGTCGTGCTCGCGTGGGGCCTTCACCCCCGTGGCAGCCCCCGGAGCCCTGCTGCCGCGAGCGGCGGGCCAGGTTCGACGTTGGCCTCGATGATCTCTCGAATCGCGTAGGTCGGCTTGTCCTGCGACTCGTGGTAGGTCCGAGCCTGCAGTTCCGCCAGCAGCCCCATCGTCAGCAGCTGCAGGCCGGACGACACCAGCAGGATGCCGAACAGCAGCAGCGGACGGTCGGCAATCCCCTGATGCAGGAACAGCCGGACGAACACGAGGTACGCCATGATCAGCGTGCCCAGTGCGCCGAGAATCACGCCGACCAACCCGAAGATCTGCAGCGGACGCGTCGCGTAATTCAACAGGAACTTGACGGTGAGCAGATCGAGGATGACGCGGATCGTGCGCGACAGGCCGTACTTCGAGGTGCCGGCGCGACGGGCGCGATGGTTGACGACGACCTCGGCCACCTTCACGCCGAACTCGCTGGCGATGGCTGGAATGAACCGGTGCATCTCGCCGTACAGGCGGAGCGGCTTGACCACCTCGCTGCGAAACGCCTTCAGCGAACATCCGTAGTCGTGCAGTTCCACACCGGTGGCGCGCGAGATCAACCGGTTGGCGATGATCGACGGGATGCGCCGCGTGACCAGCGTGTCCTTGCGGTCCTTGCGCCAGCCGCAGACGATGTCGAAGCCCTCTTCGAGACGGGCGACGAGCATCGGGATGTCCTTCGGGTCGTTCTGCAGGTCGCCGTCGGAGGTGATGATGACGCGACCGCGGGCGTGCGCGAAGCCGGCCGAGAAGGCTGGCGTCTGGCCGAAATTGCGCCGGAACTTGATCACCCGGAACCGCGCGTCGCGGCCCGGCAACTGTGCCAGGAGGTCGGCGCTGCCATCGCTGCTGCCATCGTCGATCAGCAGCACCTCGTAGGTGCGGCCCCAGGGGTCGAGTGCCGCCGTGATCTCCCCGTACAACGCCTCGATGTTGGGCGCTTCGTTGTAGATGGGAATGACGAGCGAGATCTCGGGGGTCATCAGATGAACGCGGGATTATACCGCGTCGGCCTGCTGCGTCCGGCGCTGACGGAACAGCGCGTAGCCGATCCCGCCGAGCACGAGGACCGCGGCCAGGCCGAGCGACACGGGGCGCAGGTTCTCGTCGAGGAAGGTCATTGCCTGCTGCCCGTACCAACGCGCCAGCAGCGCCTCGCCGAAGTAGCGGAAGCCGCGACCCAGACCGACCGCGGCGATGAACTGCCAGAGCGGGATCTGCACGACGCCAGCGAGCAGGATGAAGATCTTGAACGGCGCCGGCGGCGGCAGGATGGCGGGCACGAGCACCGCGAGGAGGCCGTAGCGGCTGAACGTCGCGTGCGCCTTCTCGATGCGCTCGGGGCTCATCCACTTGCGCAGGAGCCGATCGCCGCCCTTGCGCGCGAGCAGGTACATCACCAGGCAGCCGGCCACCGAGCCGAGCGTCGACATCGCTGCGTAGACCCACCACATCGACGGCTTCTGCGCCACCATCCAGACCAGCAGGATGTCGTTCACCTGCGGCAGCGAGAGAAAGGACGAATCGAGCAATGCGACGAGGAAGAGCCCGGGGGCTCCGAGGGCCGTGGCGAAGGCTTGGACGGCGGCGACGACTTTCGACATGCGTAAGGAAGCCTGCAGGCGACGGCCCCAGGCGGCCCGGCGCGTCGGGCCTCAGGGAATACGGGGCCGACCTGTGTGAAGCGCCGAGGTACTATGGCCCGATTTGCACGACCGGCGACGGACGCCGATCGACCATGAACGCGGCCGGCGCGACCCACCGGCAACACGCAATTATAGCCGCCCGTGCCCGCCCGACCGCCGATTACCGACCGCCCTGCCTTCGTACCCGTCCTGGCCATCCTCACGGCTCTCGCCCTGGGAGGGCTGGCCACCTGGTATTACGCGGGCCAGGACCTCACGCTCAGCCACTACGACGCGAAGGCCCACCTGGTCGTCGCCCGGCGCATCTTCGACAGCCTGACGCCGGGCTGGCGGCAAATCGGCGCCGTGTGGCTGCCCCTGCCACACGTGCTGAACGCGCTGCCCGTGCAGGTGGACGCGTGGTACCGCACCGGTGCGTCCGGGGTGGCGATCTCGATGATCTCGTTTGCCGCCGCGGCCGCGTCGCTGGCGTGGCTGGTCGCGCGCCTGTCGGGCTCCGTTCCGGCGGCGGTTGCGACCCTCGCGGTGTTCGTCTACCAGCCCGACCTGCTCTATCTGCAGGCCACCCCGATGACCGAGCCGCTCCTGCTCGGCCTCACGATCGGCGGCATTGCCCTGCTGACAGACTGGACGCTGAAAGGCGGCGTCGGCCCGGCGTGGCCGGCCGGCCTGACGCTGGCCCTGGCCTGCCTCACCCGCTACGAGTCGTGGCCGATGACGGTCGGCGCCGGCCTCGTCGCGTGGCTCACGTTGTGGCGCACAGGCGGCGGATTCCTGCCGTCGGCGATGCGGGCCCTGCGCGTCGGCCTGTGGCCCGCCGGCGCGCTCGTGTTGTTCCTGATCCTCAGCAAGGCCACGGTCGGCGAATGGCTCGTCACCGGCGGCTTCTACGAACCCAACAACCCGGCGTACCGCGAACCGGCAAAGGCGCTCGTCCAGGTCGGGTGGGGGCTCGGCCGGGTCGGTGGCTGGCCGGTGGCCTGGGCCGGCGCGGCCGGTGCGGTCGTGGTGCTGTTGAACGGCCTCGTGTATCCGCAGCGCCAGGCCTGGTGGTTCACGCTCGCACTCAGTGGCTCCGCGGCACTGCCATACTACGCGTTCGTCAGCGGCCATCCGTTCAGGATCCGTTACATGATCCTGTTGATCGCAGCGGCGGCGGCCTGCATCGGCATGCTGGTCAGCCTCGTGCCGAAAGCGTTCCGCATCCCTGTCGTCGCACTCGTGCTGGCGGTGCTCGCCTACGACCGCGTGCCGCTCGGCCTGACGTCGCCGATGGTCGCCGAGGCGCAGTGGGATCGCGCCAATCAGGCCGAACGCCGCACTGTCACGGCGTGCCTGGTGGAGCGCTGGAAGGGAGAGCCGATCCTCGTGAGCATGGGCTCACTCGCCCACTACATGCAGGAGACGTCGCGCGACGGCTTCGGCATCCACGACTACATTCATGAGGGCATCGGCGAGATCTGGTTCGAGGCGCTGAAGAGTCCGCGGCGCCACGCCGCGTTCCTGCTCATCGAAGAGCGCGCCGAGGGCGGTGATCAGCTCTTTCGGCTCGCCAAGGAAGACCCGACGTTCCTCGACGGCTTCACCCGCACGTGTGAAGGCGGCGGGGTTGCGCTCTACACGCGGACCGCTTCACTCAACTAGGTAGGGACGCGCCGCCGGCGCGTCCGATCCCGATGATGAGCGGACGGCTCGGCGAGCCGTCCCTACCGATTTCAGCGCAGCTTGAAGTTCACGGTGAACAGCACCGTGTGGCCGCCGAGGTCGACCTTGTCGCCGAAGAAGCCGAGCGACGGATCGAGGTCACCCTTGGCCGTCGAGTAGCGCCACTCGCCGCCAATCAGCGCATTCGCGCCGACCGGGAAGCGGACACCCGCCAGGAAGACCGGGCCGATCTCGGTGCCTTCGTCGGTGAAGCTGTCGCGGAAGATCTCGCCGGTATCGAAGTCGAGGAACTCCCCCACTTCGGTGTACCGCCAGCGGTTGAGCTGTACTCCGCCGCCGACATACGGCTGCACCCCTGCGTCACGCGTCAGCGGGAACAGCTTGGCGGTGAACGCGATCGGGATGTTCCGCAGCTTCATATCCGAGTCGATCTCGGTGCCGTCCTCGTCGACGAAGCGCGAGTAGATCGTCGGCACGGTGCGCTGGTAGTAGTTCACGCCCGCGCCCACCTCGACGAACGATCCGAGGCTGATCGCGAAGTCGCCACCGACCGAGACGCCGTTGAAATCGGCCAGATCGAAGTCGAGGAACGACAGGTTCTGCCGCAGGACGTCGTCGCGGTCACGCGATTCCTCGCCCTTCAGGATGAAGCCGCCGATGTTGGCTCCGACCACCGCGTCCTGCGCGAACGCCGGGCTGCTCACCGCCAGCACCAGCGCACTGCTCACCAACCACCGTCGCACCATGACCGTCCCTCTCCCTCGGACCAGCGCTGAGCGCCGTGCACGCCCCATGCGTGTGCCGTCCGTCTCTGTAGACGACACCTGAGCAAGGAATGTGCCGCGACGGGTGTCCCCGCCGGGCGTCACTGCCGGGGACGGGCCTCGCGTTGTGTCTGGAACTCGCGCAGGAGCGTGAGCATCTCGTCGTGGATGCGGCCATTGGTCGCCAGCACCTGCGGCATCCGTGACTGGAAGGGCGTGCCGGACCAATCGGTCACACGCCCTCGGGCCTCCTCGACCAGCAAGGCGCCTGCGCACGAATCCCACGGCTTGAGCGTCGCCTCGTAGAAACCCTCGAGACGCCCCGCGGCCACGTAGCACAGGTCGAGCGCCGCCGATCCGAGCCGCCGCACCGCCCGGCTGCGGCCGAGGAAATGTCCGAACAGCGCCACCAGTTCTTCACCAGTGTCGCTCTGGTGCACCGTGTAGGGAAACCCGGTCACGAGGAGGCTGTTCAACACGTTGTCGGCCTGCGTCACGTGGATGGGCATCCCGTTGAGGCGGGCGCCCTGCCCCTTCTCGGCCGTATACAGTTCGCGACGGGTCGGATCGTAGACGGCCGCGACGATCGCCTCGCCATCCAGCTCGAGGCCGAGCGACGCGCAGAAGATGGGCAGCCCGTGCGCGAAGTTCGTGGTCCCGTCGATGGGGTCGAACACCCAGCAATAGCCGGGGGCCGTGCGGGTGCGCAGGTCGTCCTCCTGCAACTCCTCGCCGAGGACCTGATGATCGGGGAACCGCTCGGCGATCATCGCGCGGAACATGCGCTCGACG
>DATJTM010000333.1:0-3649 GCA_035503395.1 Luteitalea sp. | reverse complement strand
GCCGTCGTCGTGCGTCCGCATGTGCCGATGACGGACGGTGCAGACACGTCGTGATGGAACCACCTGTCCGACGTGCGTTCGAACCTGCGCCCGGCCTTCACGCTGTCCCTACCGGGCGACCAGGTCCTCCTCGTTCTCGTGCTGAGCTCGGCGGGGGCGCGTTCGAGCGCGTATCCACCTGGTGAGGACAGCGCGCGCAGAATGCCTCCGACCGACGGGGTGGTGGATGTGGCGATGAGGACCGTTCGAGCGACCCCGGACGGGGTCCGTCGTCGCGCGGTTCCGGTGGGTGGTGTCGCTCACGACGTCCACGAACTCGGCGTGTCCCGCCGCACGCTCGCCTCATCTCCGTGGCTGGCGTCCCACGTGGCGGTGCATTGATGGCACTGGTGCTTGTCGTTGACGACGATCCTGATCACCGTGACCTGCTCGGCACCTACCTGCGTGCGCAAGGCTACCGTATCGAGGAGGCGAAGGACGGGCTCGAGGCCGTCAACAAGACCCTTTCGCTGCGGCCGGACGTCGTGGTGATGGATCTCGAGATGCCAACCTTGGACGGGTGGGCGGCGACGAGCATCTTGAGACACAACGCGCGCGCGCGTCACATTCCGATCATCTGCCTGAGTGCTCGGGAGGGGGCGGCAGAGCGCGACAGCGCGCTGAGAGCCGGCTGCGTGTCGTTTCTCACCAAGCCCTGCCCTCCCGCTGACGTCGTCGCTGAGATCAGGAGGGTGCTCGGCGTCCTGCCGATCCCACTGTCGGAGGCATAGCTGACTCAGGCCGCGCGGGCGCCCTGCGCAGGTCCATGGAGACAGCCACACCGGCATTACTCCATCACGTCGGTGAGGTGGAGGTGCTTCTCGAGGATTCGACCGCTCGAAGTCGCCGCTGGAATCGCGCCGGGTACCCCGCGTGGGTCACCTCAACGCAGACGCCGCAATCGCGAACGATATCGATGCCTCCGAGTCCGAGCCGTGTACGAGGTCGCCGGGGGGCTCGAACCGCAGCCGCTGCGTGGAGCCAGCGGCGTCCATCTGTTCGACCTGATCCAGGATCCAACGTGCGAGGCTCCAGGGGCCGTCGTCCAGCGCACGAATCCAGGGAGCGGATCACGCGCGTAGGATGACAGGGATGGCAGTGTGGCTGCCGTCCATGGTCGGCAGCACGCGGTCGTTCGCCTCGCCGGGTTGCGCGGCGACACTGTCACCGGCCATCCCGAACGGCTCCATCGGCTACTGCAGAGCGTTGTTGACAACGAACTCAGGCGCGGACGGTGAACCCCAGGATCAGCCCGTCGCCAGGAGCACTACATGCCGCCATCCCCGTGGCCCGTCTCCGTCGTTCGCTGGGAGCGCGTGTCTCGCAGCGCGCGGACTTGGATGTTCGCAGTGTCGGTCCTCGTGGTGGGCATCGAGGAAGCCGCCGCGCAGTCCTTGCGGGACCAGGTCAGCAACGTCGTGACCGCGCAGGGACCGACCGGGGCCTCGCACACGCCGGACTCGCTGGCGGCCGACCGCAGCCGGGAGACGCTGCTGGCGCTCTTCGGCGTCGAGCTCTCGTCCACGCCGTTGGCGTCCGGCAGCAGCGGATTCACGTATGAGTTCAATTCGGCGCTCGGCGTGCCCGCCAGAACGAGTCAAACGTTCGGCGCGTTCTTCACGGAGCGTGCCCAGCGGTCCGGGGAAGGTCAGTGGTCACTGGGGCTGGTCGTGCAGAACGCGTCCTTCACCTCCGTGCAGGGGGCCGATCTCACCAACGGAGCGTTCCCTGTCAACGCGCAGCGAGCGGCCGGCACGGGCCAACCGCTGGCCGTCGACAGTTTGCGACTGCAGCTCTCCACGAGCACCATCACGCTGCGCACCGTCTACGGCGTCACTGACCGCCTCGACATCGGTGGCGCCATTCCGTTCGTGCAGGCGCGCTTCGACGGCACGCGCGTCACCACCGTCGACAGCCAGCCCACGTTCCAGTTCGCGCGTGAGGGGCGCGCGTCAGGCCTTGGCGACGCGGCCTTCACCGCGCGCTACCGTCTCGCTGGCCGCGGCGCGACGGGCCTCGCGGTCGGCACCGACATCCGTCTGCCCACCGGGCGCGCCTCCAACCTGCTCGGCACCGGGAAGGTTGCCGCACGCGGGCAGGTAATCGGTACCGCCGAGACCGGGCGGTTCGGTGTGTCGGCGAACGTCGGCGCCGGCACGGGCGGCGCCTCGGACGAATGGTTCGCCAGCGGAGCCGTCACGGTGGCGGCCGCCCCGCGCGTGACGCTCGTTGGCGAAGTCCTGGGCCGCCGGCTCACCAACCTCCACCGGCTGCTGCCCGTCTACGCCCCTCACACAGCGGTTCCGCAGGTGGAGTCCATGCGGTGGGTCGCTGACGAACGGACCGCCGTCGCGATCGGGTACGCAGTCGCCGGCGCGAAGTGGAACATCTCGGGTTCGGTGTTGCTCAGCGCGAACGTGTTGATGCGGTTCACTGACGGTGGACTGCGCGCGCGCGTGACGCCATCCCTCACGCTCGACTACGACTTTCCTCCATTCTGAGCGCGCCGACACCCCATTCGGCGTGATCCAGTTGGCAGCGACAGCCGTGCGGATGCGTCCGAGTGGCGGCGCCGGGTCGCGGCTGGTCGGCGCGGCATTCGCCGACGCGGCGTCCTCGGCGGCCGTCGGGACGATCGGCCGAGAACCGCAGCGCCGCCTTGCGCATCGTCCAGCGCAGCGATTGAGAGGCGATGGCGGCGCGCTGCCGATCGAGTCAGTCATGACTGCGCGTTCCTTATGAGCGCCGGCAGTGTCGGCACCGTCGGCTCAGACTCGACAATAGTAAGCGGCAGCTTCTAGAATCAGCGCGCAAACGTTCACATCCCTGCGTTTGCGCCGCGCCCGTCACTCCTTGAGCCAAGGGGGGCGGGCGCACCTCGCCCTGTCGACCTGACCGGAGGGCATCGTCGTACCGCATCGCACTGCGGCCTCTGCGGTGGTGTTGGCGTGCCGTCGGTGTTGCTGGCGCATCGCGTCAAGGGCACCGTCAGAACCCCACGGACGTCGGCACAGGGAAGTGGTACAGTCTACGGGCTGTGCGGGCGACCGACGGTCCGTCGGTACAGGCACGACCCTTCCGCATTCGTACTCACGAATCGTCCAAGGCGGAGGCAGGACCAGCCGGCACGAGCACGTCGGTGCATGGGGTACCGACGGCTCAACACCAAAGCCCCGGTTGATCCTGTCTCCGCTTTAGACCGTCGGGCGACACCCACCCACATTCACGTCGCTGGGCATGGCAGGGGAAGCCTGCCGCGATGGAAGCCGCCGCCGTCACGCCGTCGCTGCCTGCGACGTCGCACGTCGTGGCGGTCTTCGAGCCGATGTGGGATGACGCGTCGATGCTGCGGTTGACCGTATGGCTGGCGTGGTGCGGCGCGCCCACGGATCTTGCCAGACCCTCTTGGCTACGCATCGCGCCGCACGGCGGCTTTCGGGGAGCGGGGAGACTGGTCGCGCCCGATCGCGACGCGCTCCAGTGTCCCTTGTGCGATGGGACACGGCCCGACGTCTACGATGGAGGCCGTCGTCGCGGATAGGTGCGGACCGGAGAGAGGAGCCGCGTCTCTAGCCTAGGGTGTGGGACGAGGGCGCGAAAGCACCCTGCG
>DATJTM010000332.1:0-5937 GCA_035503395.1 Luteitalea sp. | reverse complement strand
CGCCGCCTCAGGCGTACGTCGGCGCAGGTGTCACTCGCCGCTGCCGTCGCTGCCGTGCTGGCTGCCGTCGCCGTACCGGCCGCTCGCCAGGACAGCGCCAGGGCACCGGTGTCGACCCGCAACGCCGGCGAGACGACGACGGCGCACTCGTGGACGCCGACACTGGCCGATCCGATTCCACTCGCCGACTACCTGACCCGCCTGAAGCGTTCGCTCACCGATCCGGCGCGCGCCGGTCAGGACACCCGCCTGGAAGCACGAGTCACCGCGGAAAGCCGGTCCGGCGTTCGTCGCTTGCGTGTCCGCAACTTCCAGGTCCTCAGCGACAGCGACCGTAACCTCGCCGGCTACAGCCTCGGTGCCGGCTCGTGGGACACCGAGGTCGGCGTTCTTGCCAGTGCCGTCGCCCAGGAGTTCGTCGTCCAGGCGGCCCTTGCCGACGTGCCGCTCGACTCGGTGGATGTCGTCTTCACCAGTCGTCAGGACGCCGAGCCACGACCGGCGGGAAAGGTCGCCTATCCGCGCAACCTGCAGTACGAAGCGCGGCTCTCGTCGCCGGCCAGCGACGAGGTGCTCGAACAACTGCGTCAGCGCGTCCAGCGTGAGTCACCGGTGCTGTCGCTCGTCGCCGAGGCGCAGTCGATCGATCATGGTCGCGTCGTCTACACGCAAAGCCCGGCCCAGCCAGCCGCCGGTAGTCCGCCAGGACTGCGCGACTTCCTGGTCGAGAAGCGGGCCGCGCTGCAGAAGCGCGCCGCGGCGCGCGACGGTGGCGGCGCGAGTGCGCCACTGCAGGCGCACGCGCGGGTCGAAGGCGGCACCGGCCTGCGGCATGTGCGTATCGGCGAGACCGGCTATCAGGTGTTCCACGACGCACCGCGCGAAGCGGGAGGCTTCGACCTCGGCCCGACCACAGAGGAGCACCAGCTCGGCGTGATGGGCACGTGCCTCACGCACATCTTCGAGATTCAGGCGGCGCAGCGGCAGGTGGTGCTCGACCATCTCGAGGTGCGCGTCGAGGGCACGCTCACGCCACGTCGCGCCGATCGTCCGTCGCGGCTCGAGGGCGTGCGCTACAGCGTGCACATCAGCTCACCTGCACCCGCGAGCGAGATCGACGCGCTGCGCCAGGCCGTCGAGGCGGTGTGCCCGATCTACAACCTGCTGAAGGATCCGCAGCCAATCACGGGCCGTATCGTCCGCGTCGATCCGCCGCCGGCCCGGCCGACGACGGCAACCGCCGCCAACGCGCGCTAGCGTCGAGCAAGGGGTTGAGCTGAAAGGCAAGGGCGGATCGCCGTCAGCCCTTCCTTCTTGCCCTCCTTGAACTCTTGGCCCTTTCTACTCTTGCAGGAGCCCGCGTCACTTGTTGACGCGGCCCGCCAGAATCTCGCGTTCCTTGTCGCGCGACAGTGCCCATTTCGCACTGGCCTTGCGTTCGGGCGGCAAGGCCAAAAACCACGCCAGGGTGTCGCGCACCGTCTGATCGACCGGACGGTGCGTGAGCCCGGCCTGCCGCGACCGTGTCGACCGGATGGTCGTGTGCCCGAGGTCGTTGCCGCGCGCGTGAATCCACGGCACGATGCCGTCGATCCCGTTCGCCCGCAGCGTCGCATCGTCGTCCACCCAGATCAGCCGCGGCTTGACCCGAAGCGCTGTCGTCGCCTGGCGCAGGAACGTCCCGATGGTCATCGGGCCCGACGGACCGATGGCATTGAAGAGGCCCGAGGCGTCGTGTTCGACGAGCGTCAGCATGAAGGCAGCGAGATCGCGGACGTCGATGAACTGCACGGGGTCGGTCCGTTTCCCGGGCGCGAGCACGTCACCGCCTTCAGCGAGCCGCACGGGCCAATACGTGAAGCGATCGGTGGGATCGCCCGGTCCGACGATGTAGGTGGGACGGACGACGAGGCCACGCGTCCCGAAGGCGCGCGTGACAATGGCTTCGCACGCGGCCTTGCGCGTCCCGAAGCTTTCCGACCCGTCTTTCGGGTCGCGCGCTTCCGTATGGACCGGATCGGCCTCGACCAGCCCTTCCCGCAGGTAGGGGTAGTACACGCCGGTCGACGATGTGAAGAGGTAGCGCCCCGAGGAGGCGAGCCGCTCGGTCGAGGCACGGACCCAATCGGGGTTGGTGGCGGAGTCATCGATGACGACATCCCAGCGACGGCCGTTCAACGCATCGAGGCGACCGTCACGATCGCCAATCAGGCGCTCGACGGAGGAGGGCAGCACCGCCTGCCGTCGCCCTCGCGTGAAGATCGACACCGAGTGCCCCCGCGCCACGGCGAGCGAGACCAGGTGCGGACCGATGAAGCCGGTGCCGCCCAGCACGAGGATCGTGCGAGTTGTGGGTCGGGCCGAGCGCTGGGCCGCGCCGGTCGACACTGAAGTCATGAGCGAGGCCGCCAGGCCGACGAACGCGCGCCTGGAGACCTCGCGGGACGACCCGCGCGGATGCCGCATGCCGAGACTGTACGCGCACCCGCGGTGCGCGTCGACTCAGATGGGGTTGGGCACGACGCGCAGCACGGGCGCCAGACGCACCTCGTGCTCCGCTGGTTCGACCGGCCGCGGCATCCGTCGCTGTGTACCACCGGCGACGACACTGACCGGCACCGGCACCGGGACCGGTACCGGCACGGGAACCGGCGTCGGGCTCGGCGTCGGACGGCTGGCCGGGCGCGGCGCGAGCATCGCTTCCGACCACCGGCGTGTGCGGGCGTGACGGCGCGGCTCGATGTGCCACGGGCGGGTTTCGGTGTTGCCCACGCAGATGACCGGTCGCTGCAGCGCGTCGAGGCCGCGATGGACGCGGCGCGTCAGGAAACGGCGTCCGATCCAGTGCGAGCCATCGACGAAGACGATGTCGGCCTGGACGCGATCGAGCACGCCCGGCAGCTGGCCGCGTGATGTGGTGTGCGGCTGCAGCGCGATGTCGCGGCGTCCGGTCATCGCGCGGACCTGCGTGGCCGTGGCCGAGGCGTCGAACGGCGCCGCGAACGCGAGCCGCAGCATCGTGCCGTCGTGCACTTCGGGCAACACGTGGATGACGTGCAGCGTGGCGCCGACGGCGCGCGCGTAGTCGCAGGCGCGACGCACGTGTTCCCAGCCCGGCGTCCCGACGCGCACTACGCACGCGACGTGGCGGTGGGCCCGGCCGAGGAGCGCGGCGCTGGCGCCGGGACCAACCGTCCATATCGGCGCGACGGCGTCGCGGACCAGGCGGGCGCGGATCGAACTCCGCGTCAGCCGGGGGAAGCCGAGGGGATCGCCGGCTGGCGCGATCACCAGATCGAGCGGACCCACCTCGCCCAGGTGCCGGATGGCGTCGGCCGGCGTGCCCGGCAGGACGACCCGCCGGCACTCGGCGTAGCGGTCGGCTTCCGGGAAGAAGTTGCGCAGCGTGGCCTCGACCGCGTGCGCGCTGGTGGCGGCCGGGTCGTGCGTGTGCACGAGCGTGAGGCGCACGTCGATCGCATCGCAGAGCTGCGCCACGGCCGGAATCGCCCGGAAGCACGTGTCGGAGAAGTTGGTCAGGAACGCGACGTGGAATGCGTGGTGCTCGGTCACGATGCCTCTCAGTAGACGAAACCGTCGATGGGGCGCACGTCGTGGGGGACATGCAGGTCCCCGCGGGAGTCGCGCAGGTTGATCTCGATGGTGTGCGAGAGCTGGGTCATCGGCGTGTCGTGCACCGTGCTCTCGAAGGGCGCCTCGATGTCGCGGCCAATCGAATCGAGCGACACGAAGATGAAGCTGACCAGCGTCGACGCCAGCGGGGTCAGCAGGCCCATGCCCTCGACCAGGCCGAAGGGCAGGAGCAGGCAGTACGCCAGCACGAACACACGCGGGAAAAACTCGTACTGTCGCGGCAGCGGCGTGTTCTTGATGCGCTCGCAGGCGCCCTGCACGTCGCAGAGGCGCGTCAGCGTCGAGTCCAGTTGCGTCAACCGGTAGCTGTCGATGCGGCCCTCGTCGAACAGGCGGCGGAGGCAGTGGCCGGCGTGCAGGAGCAGTCCGAGCGGCACGTTGCGTTGCGTGCGCAGCCAGGCGACGAGCGCCGGCGCCATCGTCGTCTCGAGCTCGGGGTACGGATTCTGGCCGCGCAGGTGGCAGCGCAGGGCGTGCACGTAGGCGACCTGCCAGTCGACGAGCGTGTCGGCCACGTCGACCTCGGCGTCGGCACCCTGCGAGCGGCTGCGCGACGGCTTGGGCGCGTCGACCAGGGTCAGCGCCTGGCGGACGAACGTGCGCGACTGGTTGACCAGCGACCCCCACAGGGTCCGGGCCTCCCACCAGCGGTCGTAGGCCGAGTTGTTACGGAAGGCCAGGAAGACGCTGAGGCCGGCGCCCATCATGCCGAGCGGCAGCGACGACAGCGCGAGGACGTCGTAGCCCGCGCGGGAATACAGCACGGCGATCGACAGGTCGAAGACGAACAACAAACCGAGCCGCTTCGAGATGGCGGGCCACACACGGCGCAGGGGAAGGCGGTCGCGAACGATCATCTCCTTCGAGCCTAGGGGTCGCCGGCGCCCGGCGCCACGCATCTTCCTGGACTCCTTCGATGGCCATCACGCCGCCGGGATGTATCCCGGATGTATCGAAAGATGCGCCGGCCCATCGGTTGTGGCGCCATTCGGCGACGTGCGACGATGCCGAGTGCCTTTGGTGGGTGCCAGCTTCCGGGAGCACGCTCTCGGAAACGTCCCCGTTTTGCCTGCAGACGCGCCGCTCGCGCCGCCTCCGCCCACCTGGGCGCGTGGGCGGATGCTCGGCATCGCCGCGGGGCTGCTCGTCGGGCTGATGGCGCTGGAGTGGTACTCGGATCTCGACATCTCGCTCGGGATCTTCTACGTCTTCCCGATCGTCGCCGCGGCCACGGTGCTGACGCGGCCGCAGATCCTGCTGGCGGCCTGCCTGTGCGCCTTCCTGCGCGGGCAGTTCACCGTCGGGCTGTCACCGCTCGAGACGGTGCTGCGCTTCGCGATGGCAACGCTGGCGTATTCGGGCATCGGCCTGCTGATCGTCGAGATGACGCAGCGGCGCCACCGCATGTACGAGGCCTACGAGCGGCTGCGGGTCGAGAAGACGATGCGGTATCGGGCCGAGGGCAGCCTGCGCCTGCTGGCCGACTCGAGCCCGGCGGCGATCGTCACGATGAACGCGTCGGGTGACGTGATCAGCGCCAACCGCGCCGCGGCCGAGATGCTCGGCTTCGCCGCGGTGGAGGACGTGACGCGGGCCGTCATCCAGCAGCAGGTGCCGCTCCTCGCCAGCGTACTGATGCGCGGTCCCTCCGACCGGCCGATGCGCACGGCGACCACGAGCTGGGCCCGCCGCAGCGACGGCCAGGTGTTCCCGATCCACGTCTGGCTGTCCACCTACGGTGAGGGACACGGCCGCTGCCTGGCCGGCATCATCGTCGACAGCTCGGAGGAGGTGCGGGACCGCGAACGAGAGGCGTTCCGTCACTTCCTCGACTACAACCGGCTGCTCGCCGGCGCCGTCAGCCACGAAATTCGCAACATGTGCTCGGCGATTCGCGTGATGACGAGCAACCTGGCGCGACAACCCGGGCTCTCGGGGGACGTCGACTTCCGCGCCCTGGAGCACCTGGTCGACGGGCTGGTGCGCATCGCCTCGTTCGAATTGCGGAACGGCGGCGCCATGGTCACGCGGACGCCGGTCGACCTCCATCAGGTGCTCGACCAGTTACGCGTCGTCATCGAGCCGGACTGGGACGACATCGACGGCACGATCGCGTGGAACCTCGAGAACGTCTCGCTGCGCGTCCATGCCGATCCGCACGCCCTGCTGCAGGTGTTCCTCAACCTGAGTCAGAATTCGCTGCGTGCCACCCAGGCGTCCGACGTGCGGCGGCTCGAGGTGATGGCCCGGCAGGACGGTGGCAGCGTCCTGGTGAGCGTGATC
>DATJTM010000331.1:0-3089 GCA_035503395.1 Luteitalea sp. | reverse complement strand
GATCTGGATCGGGTCGCCACGGTCGGTGAAGCCGCGGGCGACGGTGTTGAGCCGTCGCTTGACGTCGTAATAGATGCCCGGGAAGGACAGGCAGCCCTCTTCCCCGTCCTGTTCTTCGTCGTCGGGGAAGTCCAGCGACGGGTTCACCAGGTAGCCGCGCTCGTCGTCGACCGCGTAGGCGAACACCCGCATCCCGACGCCGATCTGCGGTGCGGCGAGCCCCGCGCCCTGAGCGTCGTCGAGTGTCTGCTGCAGGTCCTTGACGAGGTTACGCAGTTGCTTGTCGAAGTCGGTGACGGGGTCGGCCGCGGTGCGCAGCACCGGGTCGCCGAACAGCCTGATCGGACGGATGGCCATGCCCGCAACCCTATCGCCATCGGGCCGATGACAAGTTTCTTGACAACTACGACTCAAGGAATATACAAATTGAGTTGTAAGTTTCTTCATAGCGGAGGGTGAAGCCAGGGTGGCATCCCTCCAAGGGAGGTAGCGATGTACCTGACGACTCTCGACCCGATCGCGCGGGACTTCGACAGGATTGTGCGCCGTGCTTTCGGCCCGAGCGCAGCTGGCAGTTTCGCGGGCGTGGCCCTGCCGATGGACACCGTCCGCCGTGACGGTGAGGTCGTGCTGCGCTTCGACGTCCCCGGGGTTGACCCGGAGAAGATCGACGTCACCGTCGACCGTGGCGTCCTGACCGTCAGCGCCACGCGCGAGGAGAACAAGACCGAGGGTGACGAGCAGGTCGTCCGGGAGCGGTACTACGGCAGCTTTACCCGCCGGGTCCGCCTGTCGGACAACCTGGACGCGGAGAAGATCGAGGCGTCCAACAGCAACGGCGTCCTCGAGGTCCGCATCCCGGTCCGCGAGGAGTCCAAGCCCCGCAAGATCGAGGTGGGCACCCAGAAGGAGCTGGCCAGCTAATCACTGACCAGATCAGGTAACAGCCAGCGGCCGGCGGGTGCGTGACCCGCCGGCCGCTTACCATTGCCTGGAGGTGAATCTTGGAACCGTTTGACGATGAGAACGTGCCGCTATTCACCGTTGGGCAGGTCGCTGACATGCTCGCGGTCAAGCAGGCGTTCCTGCGCCGCGTCGACCAGCTCCAGGTCGTGTCCCCGAGCCGCTCGACCGGCGGCCAGCGCCGCTACACCCGTGTGGAGATCCGCATCATCCGGCAGGTCGCGACCATGGCCGACGAGGGCATGACGATGCCCGCCATCCGCCGGATCATCGAGCTCGAGCAGCAGCTAGCCGAGACGGCTCGTGAACGGGATGAGCTAGTGGCGATGGTTCGCCACCTCGAGAAGATGGTGAGGGACGGCGTCACCAGGGATCGTTCGGAAGAAGGATTGGACGAAGGGTCTCGAGAACGGCCGGATCGTCGATAGTCGACGGGACTGGCTCGTCCCGGCCGTTGGCGATCCCGCGCATGGTCTTGCGGAGGATCTTGCCGGAGCGCGTTTTCGGCAGCGCCGGGACGATGTCCAGGCCCTTGAGCGTCGCGATCGGGCCGATCTTGTCCCTGATCATCTGGGCTAGTTCGGCCGCCAGGGCATCGGGGCCGGAGTCGGCGCCCGCCTTGAGCACCACGAAGCCTCGCGGCATCTCCCCCTTGATCTCGTCCCGCACGCCGAAGACGGCGCATTCGGCGACCGCGGGATGGCTGGCGAGCACTTCCTCCATCTCGCCGGTCGACAGCCGGTGACCCGCGACGTTGATGACGTCGTCGGTCCGGCCCATGACGTACAGGTAGCCGTCATCGTCCCTGAAGCCGCCGTCGCCGGTCAGGTAGTAGCCCGGGTAACGGCTGAGGTAGGAGTTCCTGAAGCCCTCGTCGTTCTGCCAGAGGGTGGGCAGGCAGGACGGCGGGAGCGGGAGCCTGACGGCGATCTGGCCGGGCTCGTTCGGCTTGGCCTCGTGGCCGTCCTCGTCGAGGATCCGCACGTCGTAACCGGGGACGGGCAGGGTGGGGGAACCCGGCTTCGGCGGCCGGGGGTCCAGGCCCATCGGGTCGGCGGCGACCGCCCAGCCGGTCTCGGTCTGCCACCAGTGATCGATCACCGGGATGCCGAGCAGGTTCCTGGCCCAGTGATAGGTGTCGGGGTCGAGGCGCTCGCCGGCGAGGAAGAGGTACCTCAGGCTCCCGATGTCGTGCTTCTTCTTGAGCTGGCCGTCGGGGTCTTCCTTGCGGATCGCGCGGAAGCCGGTGGGCGCCGTGAACAGCGTCTTAACGCCGTGCTCTGCGATGACGCGCCAGAACGCCCCCGCGTCCGGAGTGCCGACCGGCTTGCCCTCGTACAGGATCGTCGTGCAGCCGGCCAGCAGCGGCGCGTACACGATGTAGGAATGGCCGACGACCCAGCCGATGTCGGACGCGGCCCAGAAGGTCTCCCCCGGATGCGTGTCGTAGATGTTGCGCATCGACCAGCGCAGCGCGACGGCGTGGCCGCCGTTGTCACGGACGACGCCCTTCGGCTTACCCGTCGTGCCGGACGTGTAGAGGATGTACAGCGGGTCCGTGGCGTCGACTTCCTCGCACGGAACCATCTTCGATGTTGCTGTTATCAGATCGTTCCAGTCGAGGTCCCGTGCCGTCATCCTCGCGGCGGCCTGCGGCCGCCGGACGATGATCGTCTTTTCCGGCTTGTGCTCCGCTTCCTCGATGGCGGCGTCGAGGATCGGCTTGTACTCGACGACCTTCGTGCCTTCGAGGCCGCAGGACGCCGAGACGACGAGCTTCGGCCGGGCGTCGTCGATCCGCACCGCCAGTTCGTGGGCGGCGAAGCCGCCGAAGACGACCGAGTGGATCGCGCCGAGGCGCGCGCACGCGAGCATGGCGATGACGGCTTCGGGGATCATGGGCATGTAGATGACGACGCGGTCACCCTTGGTCACGCCGTGTTCCTTGAGAGCGCCGGCGAAGAAGGCCGTCTCGTCGCGAAGCTGTTTATACGTGTACGCGCGCTTCGTGCCGGTGACCGGCGAGTCGTAGATCAGCGCGTTCTGGTCGCCGCGCCCGTGCGCCACGTGACGGTCGAGGGCGTTGTAGCACGTGTTCAGCGTGCCGCCGGCGAACCACTGGGGTC
>DATJTM010000330.1:0-2000 GCA_035503395.1 Luteitalea sp. | reverse complement strand
AAGCGCGCTCCCTGCGCAACCGTGTGTGGGCTCGCCCCATCACCTGGCTGGCCCGCCATTCGCAGTGGCTTCACTACGATGAGCCGCGTGATGGTCGTCGGCAGTCGGGGCAGTGACTCGGATGATCGTGCCAGGTCAGCGTCGCGGTCGTCTGTGAACCAGATGGCGGCGTCAGGGTCTTGCTCGGCAGTGGGATCAGGCACCGCGTCAGTGCGCTCGTCCGGCGCGAGACGATACCCGAGTCCATGTCGGTTCAGCGTCTGCGCGAGCGAGCGCTGCATCACTTCAGGCGCGTCGATGATGAGTACCGTCACCCTGGCGTCCCTCCGGCGATCTCGACTGCATGTTCAGGACCAGCCTTGACGCGGTTGTGGTCGGGGCGGGACCCAATGGGCTCGCGGCCGCGGCCGTCCTGGCCCGTGCCGGCCTGTCGGTGGCCGTGCTCGAAGGGCAGAAGCGGCTCGGGGGCGGCAGTCGGACCGAGGCGCTGACCCTGCCCGGCTACAGCCATGACGTCTGCGGAGCGATTCATCCGATGGGCGTCGTCTCACCAGTCTTCCGACTGCTGGACCTGCACGCGCACGGCCTGCAATGGATCGCTGCGCCCTTGCCTCTGGCGCATCCCTTCGACGATGGGCGCACGGCGACGCTGCACCGTGACCTGTCGGCGATGGGAGCGGGAATCGGCGCGATCGATGGCGCGCGCTGGGGCAGGCTGATGACGCCGTTCGTCCGTCAGTCGGCCGCCTTCTTCCAGGACATCCTCCGGCCCATCCGCTGGCCGGCCCATCCGCTGTTGATGGCGCGGTTCGGCCGCCACGCCTTGCGATCGGCTGACGGGTTGGTGCGTCGTTTCGAGGGGGAAGCCGCTCGCGCGCTGTTCGGCGGCTGCGCCGCGCATTCGTTCTTGCCGCTCGGGGCAGCCGGCTCGGCCTCCTTCGGGCTCGCGCTGGCCGTCGCCGCGCACGCGATCGACTGGCCGGTCGCCCGCGGCGGCTCTCAGGCCATCGTCGAGGCACTGGCCTCGGTGGCGCGCGCCAATGGCTGCACCATCCACGTCGACCATCCAGTGCGATCGCTGGCGGACGTGCCGGCGTCGAGGGTCGTCCTGTTCGACCTGACGCCTCGGCAGTTGGAACAGGTCGCGGGCTCGCACCTGGCGCACGGCTATCGGCGGCGTCTGCGGGACTTCCGGTACGGACCAGGTGCGTTCAAGATCGATTACGCGTTGAGTGGGCCGATCCCCTGGCGGTCGCCGGAATGCGCCGGCGCGGCGACGGTCCACCTCGGCGGCACGTATCTCGAGATCGCGCGGGCCGAAGACGATGTGACTCACGGCCGTGTTCCGGAGCAGCCATTCGTGCTGGTGGCGCAGCAAAGTGCCGTCGATCCCTCGCGTGCACCGGCCGGCTGCCACACCGGCTGGGCCTACTGTCATGTGCCGCACGGCTGCGACGTCGACGTCACGGCGCGCGTCGAGGCCCAGCTCGAACGCTTCGCACCGGGGTTCCGCGACCTCGTGCTCGCACGGCACGTGATGAGACCGCGCGATTTCGAGGCCCACAACCCCAACATGGTCGGCGGCGACATCGGCGGCGGCTCGAACGTACTGCGGCAGTTCCTGTTTCGACCGTTCCCGCGCTGGAATCCCTACACCACCTCGAACCCGCGCCTGTTCCTGTGTTCGAGCTCCACCCCACCCGGCGGTGGCGTGCACGGCATGTGCGGCTACTGGGCGGCGCGAACGGTGCTCGATGCGCTCGGCTGTCGTCTGCCGGCGCCACTGCGCGTGTGACCGTCTCTGAGCCGTGTGCATCAGAGCCCGACCCATGCGTACCGGCCGTCGCACCAATGGCGTCGCCGCCTTCTGGCAAGCGCCGTGCAAGGGCGATCGTCAACCACGCAGGACCACTGCCGAACGACTCTGCCACCGACACATCCATGCCGACACGAAAGACCTCGCAATCCGGACTGACGACTGCACGCCCTGCCATCGACCC
>DATJTM010000329.1:0-4617 GCA_035503395.1 Luteitalea sp. | reverse complement strand
GGCCGGCCGGTGTTCGGCCGGCGTGATCCCGACGCGCGTGGGTACTTCGGCGAGTTCGGTGGCAGGTTCGTGCCCGAGACGCTCGTCGCGCCGATCGAGGCCCTGACCGAGGCGTACTTCGAGGTACGCACCGACGCCGCCTTCGTCGCGGAGTTCGAGGGACTCCTGCGCCAGTTCGTCGGCCGCCCGACGCCGCTCTACGAAGCGGCCCGGCTGACGGCGGCCTGCGGCGGCGCCACCATCCTGCTCAAGCGTGAAGACCTCGCGCACACCGGCGCGCACAAGATCAACAACGCGCTCGGTCAGGCGCTGCTGGCGCGACGCATGGGGAAGCGCCGCATCGTCGCCGAGACGGGGGCCGGCCAGCACGGCGTGGCGACGGCGACCGTGTGCGCACTGCTCGGACTCGAGTGCGTGGTGTACATGGGCGTCGACGACATGGCCCGCCAGGCGCTCAACGTATTCCGCATGCGGATGCTCGGTGCCGACGTACGCGGCGTCGACTCGGGCGCACGGACGCTGAAGGACGCCATCAACGAGGCGATGCGCGACTGGGTCGCGACCGTGCGCGACACGTACTACCTGCTGGGGTCGGCGCTCGGTCCGCATCCGTACCCGCTGATGGTGCGCGAGTTCCAGTCGGTCATCGGCGAGGAGGCGCGCACGCAGGTCCTGACGCAGTACGGCCGGTTGCCGGATGCCGCGATCGCCTGCGTTGGCGGTGGCAGCAACGCCATGGGACTGTTCGATGCGTTCGTGGCCGACGCCTCCGTGCGACTCATCGGCGTCGAGGCCGGCGGTGAAGGCATCGTCGGCGGCAGGCACGCGGCGCGGTTCGCGGGCGGCACCCCTGGCGTGCTGCAGGGCACGCGTACGTTCGTGCTGCAGGACGGCGCCGGCAACATCGAGCTGACCCATTCGATTTCCGCGGGCCTCGACTATGCGGCCGTCGGTCCCGAGCATGCCGATCTGCTGGCGCGCGGGCGGGCCGAATATCGCTACGCGACCGATCCCGAGGCGCTCGGCGCCTTCGAGCGTCTGGGCCGCCTGGAAGGCATCCTGCCGGCTCTCGAGTCGGCGCACGCGATCGCGGCCGTGGAATCGGTGGCGCGCGAGGTCGGCGACGGCGGGTTGGTGCTCGTGAACCTGTCCGGACGTGGAGACAAGGACGTGCAGAGCATCCAGCATCTCGTCGAGGGTCGGGCATGAGCGCGCGTCTCGAGGCGGCCTTCGGCCGCATGCGCAGTGAGCAGCGGACCGGCCTGGTCGCCTTCGTCTCGGGCGGCGATCCCACCCTCGAGAAGTCGGGCGCGGTGATTCGTGCCGTCGATGACGCCGGGGCGGACGTGATCGAGATCGGCGTGCCGTTCTCGGATCCACTGGCCGACGGGCCGGAGATTCAGCGCTCGTCCGAACGGGCGCTGCGCGCCGGGGCGACGCTGCGCGGGGTGCTGGACCTGGTCGGCGATCTCCGGAAGAACGTCGCCGCGCCACTGGTGCTCTTCAGCTACGCGAACCCGGTCGTGCGTTACGGCGTGGACGCCTTCGCGGCGCGCGCGGCCGAGGTCGGCGTCGATGGTGTGCTGCT
This sequence comes from Luteitalea sp., assembly GCA_035503395.1. GTDB lineage: Bacteria > Acidobacteriota > Vicinamibacteria > Vicinamibacterales > Vicinamibacteraceae > Luteitalea. The sequence continues at coordinate 3,029 of DATJTM010000329.1, read as the reverse complement.
CCTCGACCTGCCGCTCGAGGAGGTGGGACCGACGCGCGATCTGTTCGTCGAGCGAGGGCTCGCGCCGATCTTCCTGCTCAGCCCGACGACCACGAAGGCGCGGGTGGCCGAGGCGAATCGTCTGGGGAAGGGCTTCCTCTATGCGATCTCCCGACTGGGCGTGACCGGCGTCCGGGAACAGGTCGCCGACGATGCCAAGGTGCTGGTCGATCGTCTGCGCGAAGACGCGACGTTGCCGATCGCGCTGGGGTTCGGCCTCTCGCGCCCGGAGCACATTCGCGACGTTGGCAAGTACGCCGACGCGGCCGTCGTCGGCAGTGCGCTGGTCGCGCAGATTGCCAGGTATGGCGAGTCGCCCGAACTGGCCGATCAGGTTCGCCAGTTCGTGCGCTGGTTGCGTGAGGGAGCCTCGGCATGAGCGATCCCGACTGGCGCATGCGGGCGTTGCGGGAGCAGATCGATGCGCTGGACGAGCAGATCGTCGCGCTGCTCAACCAGCGGGCCGCCTGCGCGCTCGAGATCGGCGAGATCAAGCGCTCGATCAACATGGCGATCTACCAGCCGGGACGCGAGAAGGACGTGCTCGATCACGTTCGCCGGGTGAATCCTGGCCCGCTCGACGGCGACGCCGTAATGCGGTTGTTCGAACGCATCATCGACGAGGCGAGGCGCCTGGAACGCGTGGTGCAGCAGGCACACGAGACCGAGCGCGGAAACGAATAGGTGGCAACCGCGTGCGACTGCCCGCGCTGCCGAGGGATGTTCGAAGGCCGACGGCCGACCGACGAAGGCCGGGTCTTTCAGGAAAGCGAGCAGTGACATGGTCGTGGTAATGCAGGAACGAGCCAGCGAGGATCAAATCCAACGCGTGGTCGCGCAGCTGGTGCAGATGGGATTCGACGTGCACCGATCGACCGGCTCGTTGCGGACGGTGATCGGGGCCGTCGGCGGCGGCGAGAAGCACGACCCGCGACTGCTCGAGGTGCTCGACGGGGTGCAGGAAGTGATGCGGATTACCGAGCCGTACAAGCTCGCCAGCCGCACGTTCCGCCCGGAGGACACGGTCATCACGGTTGGCGACCTGCGCATCGGTGGCGATGAGGTCATCGTCATGGCCGGCCCGTGCTCGGCCGAGAACGAAGCGCAGGTCATGACGACCGCTGCCGCCGTCCGCCGAGCCGGAGCCAAGATTCTTCGCGGTGGGGCCTTCAAGCCGCGCAGTTCCCCGTACAGCTTCCAGGGGCTCGGGGAAGACGGCCTGAAGTTGCTGCGCGCGGCGGCCGATGCGCACAACCTGAAGCTGGTCTCCGAGGTGATGGACACCAGCCAGATCGCGCTGATGGGCGAGTACGTCGACATCTACCAGGTCGGGGCGCGCAACATGCAGAACTTCACGCTGCTGCGCGAACTGGGCAAGGTGCGCAAGCCGGTCATGCTCAAGCGCGGCATCTCCGCCACCATCGAGGAATGGCTGTTGTCGGCCGAATACGTACTGGCCGGTGGCAACACCGACGTGATGCTCTGCGAGCGCGGCATCAGGACCTTCGAGAGCTACACCCGCAACACGCTCGACATCTCGGCGATTCCCGTCGTCAAGAAGTTGAGCCACCTGCCCATCGTCGTCGACCCGAGCCACGGCACGGGTCGCCGCGACAAGGTGGCGCCGATGGCCCGCGCCGCCGTCGCGGCGGGTGCCGACGGATTGCTGATCGAAGTGCACTGCGATCCCGACAACGCGTTGAGCGACGGCGCCCAGTCGATGTTCCCGGGCCAGTTCGAGCGCCTGATGGCGGAGCTGCGTATCATCGCGCCGGCCATCGGACGCAGCATCTGCCAGGAACCGGTGGCGCGGCGCGGTTGGGGACAGTGAACGAGCCGGCGCCATTTGGCCGCGTCCTGCTGGTCGGATGCGGTCTGATCGGCGGCTCGCTGGGTCTCGCGTTGCGGGCGGTGTGGCCCGAGACGGTCATCGAGGTGCTCGACCCGGCCGCCGACCCGCGCGTCCGCGATCACTTCACGATGGTGTCGACGCCGGCCTCCGCCGCCGAGGCGGACCTGGTGGTGCTCGGGGCGCCGGTGCTCGAGAACCTGCGCTTGCTCGAGGCGTGTGCGCCGCACGTCGGACGACAGAGCCTGATCACCGATCTGGGCAGCACCAAGCACGCGATGGTGGCGCATGCACGCCGCTTCGACGGCGTGCGCTTCCTGGGTGGGCATCCGATGGCGGGCAGCACTCACAGCGGTTTCGCGCATGCCGATGCCGGCCTGTTCGTGGGGCGCCCGTGGATCCTCACGCCGGATGCCGACGGCAGGTCCGACAGCGCAATCGTGGGCGAGGATCTCGCGCGTCTCACGCAGTTGGTGGTCGGCATCGGCGCGCGGCCGGTCGTGATGGGCGCCGATGAGCACGACCACGTGATGGCATACGTCAGCCACCTGCCGCAGGTCCTGAGCAGCAGCTTGATGGCGGTCGTCGGACGAGAGGTCGCGAGCGACGGGCTGCAGTTCGCTGGCCCTGGTCTGGTCGATACCACGCGGTTGGCGGCCAGCGCGCCGGCGTTGTGGCTGGACATCCTCGCGACCAACGCGGAGCACGTCGCACATGCGCTCGACGCCTTGAGGACGGCACTGCCCGCAGGCGACGCGGTGCGCCGGGATGCGGCGGCGGTGGAGCCGATCCTGCGCGACGGGCGACGATGGCGCACGACGTTCGAAGGTCAGCGCCCGCCGCGTCATGCGCCGCGCATGCTGCACCGGCCGGCGACGCGGACGTTTCTCGAGATGCGTTCGCCCGATCGACTGAAGCCCTTCGAGTTCCCGGACGACACGGCCGTGGTCCGACGTCTCGACGCCGTGCCGGGTTCGCTGTATCGCTACCTCTATCGCGAGGTCGGCCGGCCCTGGCACTGGCTCGATCGCTGGGACTGGAGCGACGCGCGGGTCGCTGAGCACCTCACGTCCGGTGGCATCGAGATCTGGATGCTCACGGTGGCCGGCACGCCCGCAGGCTGGTTCGAACTGCACCGCAC
>DATJTM010000328.1:0-4201 GCA_035503395.1 Luteitalea sp. | reverse complement strand
AACGCATCGACGCGGCCGGGGCTCGGCGCGAACGTCTGCGGATTCTCGGCGTTGACTCGGCACTCGATGGCGTGTCCCGACATCTTCACCTCGTCCTGTGTGAACGAGAGGCGCTCGCCCGCGGCGACGCGGATCTGCTCCTTGACGATGTCGATGCCCGTCACCAGTTCGGTGACGCCGTGCTCCACCTGCAGGCGCGTGTTGGCCTCGATGAAGTACAGGTTGTTCTGGGCATCCATCAGGAACTCGAAGGTGCCGGCACTCGCATAGCCGACGGCCTTGGCAGCGTCGACGACCATCTTGCCGAGCGCCTCGCGCTGCGCCGGCGTGATCACGGCCGACGGCGCTTCCTCGATCAGCTTCTGGTGACGGCGCTGGACCGAGCACTCGCGCTCGCCGAGATGCACGACGTTGCCGTGCTCATCGCCGAGAATCTGCACCTCGATGTGGCGCGGCGCCTCGAGGTACTTCTCGAGATAGACGTCGCCGATGCCGAAGGCCGCCTGCGCTTCGCGTTGCGCGGTGCGCAGCGCCTGGGCGAGTTCGTCGCCGGAGCGGACGATGCGCATGCCGCGACCGCCGCCACCGTTGCTCGCCTTGATGATGACCGGGTAGCCGAGCGACGCCGCCACCGCCTGCGCCTCCTCCTCGGTCTCGACCGGGCCGTCACTGCCCGGCAGCGTGCTCACACCGGCCTTCTTCATGGCACGGCGGGCGCGCGACTTCTCGCCCATCAGCCGGATGACCGACGGGCTCGGCCCGATGAACTTGATGTGGCAGGCCTCGCAGACTTCGGCGAGGTACGCGCTCTCGGAGAGGAAGCCGTAGCCGGGATGGATGGCATCGGCCCCGGTGATCTCGGCCGCGCTGATGATCGCCGGCACGTGCAGGTAACTCTCGCTGCTGCGCGGCGGCCCGATGCAGACGTCCTCGTCGGCAAAGCGGACGTGCAGGCTATGCTCGTCGGCCTCCGACCAGACCGCAACGGTCTTGATGCCCATCTCCCGGCACGCGCAGATGACGCGCAGGGCGATTTCCCCGCGATTGGCGATCAGGATCTTCTTGAACACGCGTGTCCCCGGGTCAGCGGGCCCGCACGGCGAAGAGACGCTCGCCGTACTGCACGGGCTGACCGTTCTCCACGAAGACCTGAACGATCTCGCCGTCGTACTCCGACGTGATCTCGTTCATCAGCTTCATGGCCTCGATGAGGCAGAGCACCTGGTTCTTGCGGACGGTGTCGCCGACACTGACGAACGGCGCCGCGGTGGGCTCCGACGCCCGGTAGAAGGTGCCGACGATGGGCGACTTGACCACCGCCAGTTCGACCCCTTCGCTCTCGGCGACCTCCGCGGCAGGCGCGGCTTCGGCGGCGGGAGCGGCCACGGCGGCGACGCCGGGAGCGGCCACGAGCGGCAGCGGCAGGGTGTGGGCGGGGCTGACCACGACCGCGGGCTCCTGGCCCTTCTTGCGGACGCGCAGCTTCACGCCTTCCTGTTCCAGTTCGAACTCCGCGAGTTCGTGTTCACGGACCAGATCGAGGATCTGCTTGATTTCGTCGAGTGTCATCGTCAGTGTGCGGTCGGCCAACCGAGCGGCACGTCGGTGAGGCGCTGATGTCCGTCGGTTGTCACGACCACGTCATCCTCGATGCGGATGCCGGCGTGGCCGGTCACGTATGCCCCCGGTTCGATGGTGCAGACCACGCCAGCCTCGAGGGCGGGCTGCGCGGTGTCGTCGGGTCGTGCGCGCCCCAGCCTGGGCGCTTCGTGTATCTCCAGACCGAGCCCGTGGCCGGTCCCGTGCCCGAACGCGTCGCCGAGACCAGCGGCCTCGAGCACCTGCCGCGCCGCGCGGTCCACGTCCTCGGGCACTACACCGGGTGCCACCGCGGCACAGCCGGCTTCCTGCGCTGCCAATACCGCCGCGTACTGGCGATCGACGTCGGGCGCAGGCCGCCCGAGACACACCGTCCGGGTCAGGTCGACGCAGTATCCGCCGTAGACCCCGCCAAAGTCCAGCACCACGACATCCCCTGCCTCGAGCCGCCTCGTCGTCGGCCGGGCGTGTGGAAAGGCGCTGCGCGGGCCGCTGGCGACGATGGTGTCGAAGGCGGCGCGACTGAAGCCGGCAGCCCGCACGCGGGCGTCGATATCGGCGGCCACGTCGAGCTCACGGCGGCCGACCGCAGCGACGCCGTCGGCCAGGATTGCGGTGGCCGCCTCCGACAGGCGGGCGCCCGCTTCGCGCAGAACGGCCAGCTCGGCCCTGTCCTTGACCCGGCGGAGTTGCTCGACCAGGTCGAGCGGTCCATCGACAAGGGCGCCGCGCCAACCCGCGTCGCGAAACGCGGCCTCGAGGATGGCGCCATCGAGCCGCGACAGGACGCGACTCTCGAGGACGACGCGCTGCAGCCCCGCCTGCACGCATCGTCCGGCGACCCACGTGGCCACGCGAGTGTTGCCGGTCGGGACGGCCTGCAGCCGAGCGCCGACCTCGGCGACCCGTTCTTCTGCCGCCGCCTCATATCGGGGGTCGACCAGCAGCGACAGGTGCCCGTCGGCGGTGAGCAGGCCGGCGCCCGCGGTCGCCTCGAGCCCGGACAGGTACCGGAGATTGGGGAGATGCGAGATCAGCAGCGCGTCGGCGCCCGCACGAGCGACGGCCTCACCGGCACGCCGGAGGCGAGCGCCGTAGTCGAAGGTCGGCTCGGGATCGCGGTCGGCCACGGGCCGGTAGTGTAGTCAAGGTCGGCTCGGCAAACGGCGCACGGCATCCGGGAACCGGAACCGGGTACCGGGTACCGGGTACCGGGGTCAAGTCAGAAGTCTGAACTCGAAAGTCAGAAGGGACGGGGGCCTCGCCAGTCGCCAGTCGGCAGTCGGCAGTCGGCCGGTCGGCAGTGGACCAGTCGGCAAGTGGGCCGGTCGGAATCGGCGCGTCGCGCAGGTGGCAGTCGGCCGGTCGGGTAACGGCAGACGTCTGCCGCTGACCATTCGTAGCCGTCCGACTTGTCGGACGGTCCCGGGCCACCTGTCCGAGCGCGCTGAGGCGTGCTGATGGACGGCCGCGTGCGTGGCCGTCGGTCAGCGATTAATGCGTGCGCGGGTCGTTGACGAGCGCGGCGCGGCGCGCGCGGACGGCGTCGAGCATCTGCTGCAGGCTCGCCAGCGTCGGTTCGTCCGAGCCACCCTGGCCGGCCGCGTCCTCGCGGGCGGCGTCGACGGCGGCGCTCGCCATTGCGGCGTGATGTGGGTCGTCCGCCTCACTCTCGCGGCTCGTCGTCCGCGACGGCTGTCCGGCGAGGCGGAACACCTCGTCGAGCGCCGAGGCGACCGAGCCGGCCCACGTGGCTTCGTACACCGGTTCGACCGGCGCTGCCTCCTGTGTGTCGAAGGCCGCCACGTGAAGGTCAGCGACCGACTCCGACTGCGCCTCGACGACGGTAGGTTCGTCGAGGTCGACCGCATCGGCGGTCGCGTCAGCCGCGGCGACGCTGATCGGCGGCTCTGCATCGACGACCGGCAGTCTCGCGGCCACGACGATCGTGGCTGGGTCCTCGCCGACCGCCAGACCGGCGGTCCAGGTGTCGATCGGCGCACCGTCGAACTGCTCGGCGAGGGCCGCGTCGGCCGTGCTCGGTTCCGGGCGCCACTCCTCCAACGCCGCGTTCGCGGCCGCGGGCGCGGGTGACGCCTCCCACATGTATTCGTGCGCGGGTGCGACCTCAACCGCGGGGAGGCTCACGGCCTCGGCCGCGGCGGCGGGCTCGACCGGGACGTGCCAACGCCCCGTTGCAGGCCCGTCCTGCGGATTGTCGCTCGCCCAGCCCGACAAGTCGGGTGATGTCGCCGGTCCGGGTGCATCCCAACCCGCGAAGGTCGCGGGCTCGGCGCCCTCACCGACAGGTTCCTCGAACAGCTCACCCCACATGGCGGCTGGGGTCGAGTTGCCTTCAGCCGCGGTCGCGGTCACGACGTCGGCGATCGAGGCCTCGGGTGCAGATTGGTCCCACAGGCTCGAGACCGGCGCCGGCGGCAACTGCACCTCGTCGGCGGCGGGCGCTTCGATCGCCCACGAGAAGACGGGCGGCGTCGCCGTGAGCGAGGCCTCGCCCGCGACGTGCACCTCGGTCAGCGGGTCGTCACTCGACGTCGGGACAGGCCAGATACCAGCCGGCTCTTCGCCCTGCGGGTGCGGC
>DATJTM010000327.1:0-3344 GCA_035503395.1 Luteitalea sp. | reverse complement strand
CCGAGCCGCCGCCGATATCGAGCAGCCGCGAGTGCCCGGCCAGGTCGAGCGCCGCCGCGAGGGCCTGCCCGAGATAGGCGCCGCGGCAGTCCATCGCCGCCGTGAACCGGCGGGCGAACGGCTCGTCGGCCATCGCCGCATGCCAGTCCTGACCGCCGCCGCCCCAGTTGGCGGGCCGGCCCGTGTGCAGTACGCCCACGAAGTCCTGGACGAATGGGCGCTCCCGCAATGCGCCGAAATACGGTCCCAGGTACCACGGCGACGAGGCGACGAGATGTTCACGGGCCTGCGTGGTCAGGGTGAGGTGCTCCCCGACGCGCTGCAGGTATCCTCGAGCGACACACAGGGTGACGAGCACGTCGGCAGGCCGCGGATGCAGGTCGAACTGTGCGCACAGATCCTGGAACGTCGCCTGGCGATCGGCCAGCCACGTGAACAGGTCGAATTCGACGATCGCGGCCGCCAGCAGGTCGGCCGCGTACAGGCCGTCTCGATAGCGATAGAGCGACGCCGGCGAGGTGGTCGGCGCCGCGAGCAGGTCTGGGCCCATTGCGCGGCAGTCTAACGCGTCATGCGCTGCCGCCCGATGAACGAGGTGCAACATTTCCGGCCGGCGTCCGGCCGCAGTCGTCAGACGACATGACCATGCCCCATCCCGTCACCGTTGCCAGATCCGTCGTCGTGTTCGCGGTCCTGGCCGCCGCCGGTACCAGTCATCCACTCCAGGCGCAGGCGCCAACCCCGCCGCCTGGTCGCCAGCCCGTCACGCGACCCGCGCCGCCCGCAGCGACGCGCACGCAGCCGGTCGCGCCGAGCGAGAGCGCCGGCACGAGCCTGCCAGTCCGTCGCGTCGTGCTCTACAAGAGCGGCGTCGGCTACTTCGAGCACGTCGGCCGCATCCGCGACGCGCAGACGGTGTCGATCGATCTCACCAGCTCGCAGCTCGACGACGTCCTCAAGTCGCTGACGACGGTGGACCTCGGCGAGGGGCGAGTCACCGGCATCACGTTCAACTCGATCGCGCCGCTCGAACAGCGACTCAAGGGCATCGGCCTGCCGCTGGGGCCGAGTGCGTCGCGGGCGGAGTTGCTGTCTGCCGTGCGTGGCAGCCGCGTCGAGGTGCAGGCCGGCGCGTCCCGAACGGTCGGACGCGTATTGGGACTGGAGTCTCGTCCTCGCACGAGCGGAGACAACACCGAGCAGGTCGAGCATCTCGCCGTCGTCGCCGACGGCGGTGCCGTCCATTTCATCGAGTTGAAGCCAGGCGTCGTCGTGCGGCTGCTCGACGGCGACATCCGTGGCGATCTCGGTCAATACCTCGACGCACTGCAGTCGGCGCGCACGCAGGAAGTGCGCCGGATGTCGGTACACACGGCCGGCGCAGGCGTCCGTGACCTCTTCGTCAGCTACGTCAGCGAAGTGCCCGTGTGGAAAACGACCTATCGCCTGGTCGTCCCGCAGGAGGCCAACCGCAAGCCGTTCCTGCAGGGCTGGGCCGTCGTCGACAACACGCTCGGTGAAGACTGGGACCGCGTGCAGCTGTCGCTCGTCGCCGGCGCCCCGCAGTCGTTCGTGCAGCCGTTGTCGCAGCCGATCTACACGCGTCGCCCGGTGGTGCCGCTGGCGACGACGACGCTGACGACACCGCAGACGCACGGCGCGACGATGGCCACGGGGGCTGGCCCCATAGCAGAGACTGAAGCCGTGGTGGCGGCGGAAGAGGCGCTGGCGATGCAGGATGCCGCGAAGATGCGCGCCAACGCCGGCGCTCCGGCGCGCTTCTCTCCGGCGCCTCCGCCACCTCCCGCTGCGCCTGCACCCGGTGCGGTGATGGCGCGCCTGTCGCAGTCGCAGGCGGCGGCCACGGGTGCCGACCTCGGCGATCTCTTCGAGTACAGCCTGAAGGAACCGATCACGATTCGTCGCAACGAATCGGCGCTCGTGCCGATTCTGCAGGCGACGGTCGGCGTGGAGCGCGTGTCGTTGTGGAGCGCAGCGTCCGGCTCGGCGCGTCCGCTGCGTGCCGTGTGGATCACCAACGACACCGGCGCCACGCTGGACGGCGGGTCGATGGCGCTGATGGAAGGCAATGCGTTCGCCGGTGAGGGGCTGGTCGAGCCGGTCAAGCCCGGCGAGCGGCGCTTCATCTCGTTCGCGGCCGACCTGGCGGGACGCGTGACGATGTCCAACGAGGGCGGTCCGCGACGCTTGAGCCGCGTGCGGATTGCGCGCGGGATGATGACGCAGTCGTACGAAGAGCGTTCGACCGCCGTCTACACCATCCGCAACGAGGACGCGGCGCCGCGGACGTTCATCATCGAACACCCGATTCGCGAAGGGTGGGGCCTCGCGCGCAATGGCCCGCCGCCGGTGGAGTCGACGGCCACGGTCCATCGTTTCCGCGTCGTCGCGCGACCGTCGTCGACCGAAACGCTGAAGATCGAGGAAGTCCATCCGATCGAGACACGCGTGGCGTTGTCGACCGTGACCGACGAGCAGATCGCGCTCGTGCTGCGCGGCCGCAATGTGGACGTGGCCGCCGAACCGCAGTTGCGCGCCATCGTCACGCAGTCGCAGGAAGTGGCGCGGCAGCAGGCTGCGGTGCGTGAACGGCAGGCCGAAGTCCAGCGCATCACGCAGGATCAGGCGCGGGTGCGCGAGAACCTCGGTGCGCTGAAGGGCAGTGCGGAGGAGCGCGCGCTGGCGGCGCGCTACACCAAGCAGCTGACGACGCAGGAGGACCGGCTGGACGTGCTGCGCACCGAGATCGAGCAACTCGAGGCGGCACGCACGAAGGCGCAGCAGGAACTCGCGCGCCTGGTGAATGCCGTCAGCATCGACGCGGAGATACCGTAGGACGGGAACCGAGACACGGGAACCGGGTACGGGGTGCCGGGTTCAGTAATGGACAACCGGCGGCAGCAAGCGTCCACCGGCACCAGATACCAGACGCGGGAAACACAGGGAAGCTGCTGTAGCGGCCATGCACGGCCGGGACGGCCGTCCCTACCTACTCTCGCTGCCGTACCCGGTACCCGGCACCCGGTACCCGGGTTCGGGCCGCGTTGGGACCCGCCTCCGCCGCGGGCTTCGGCGCGCTCAGCAACGGGCCCTACCTGCGTTGCTCGTACGCCTGCTGCAATACCTGCATCGTATGCAGCACGGGCACCGATGCGCCTGCGCGTGCGAGATGCGTCTGGATCTGCACCAGGCAGCCGATGTTGCCGGCCGCGACGAGGTCGGCGCCGGTCGTGCGCACGGCGTCGGCCTTGCGTGCGCCCAACTCGTCGGCGATCGCCGGCTGCTCGACGTTGTAGAGGCCGGCCGACCCACAGCACGTCTCG
>DATJTM010000326.1:0-2134 GCA_035503395.1 Luteitalea sp. | reverse complement strand
CGACGATCTTCACGCGGCTCGGTGAGAACGTCACCGAGATGGCCGAGGCCGACGCGGTCGCGGCCCACTACCTCGCGGCCTACGACCGGATCGAGACGCTGCGGCTCGACGCGCAGATCTCGGTCAAGCTCACGCAGCTGGGCCTCGACATCGATCCCGATCGCTGCCGCGAGCACGTCCGCACGCTCGCGGCGCGGGCGGCGGCGCAGGACGCGATGCTCTGGATCGACATGGAGCAGCATTCCTACGTCGACGCGACGCTGGCGCTGTACCACGCCGTGCTGGCCGAACATCGCAACGTCGGCGTGTGCCTGCAGGCCTACCTCTATCGCACCGAGCAGGACCTCCAGGCCATCATCGACGCCGGTGGCGGCGTCCGCCTCGTCAAGGGCGCGTACAAGGAACCCGACACGGTCGCGTACCCGAAGAAGTCGGACGTCGACGCGAGCTACCTGTCGCTGGCCAAGACGATGATCGGGGCCGAGGCACGGGCACGCGGCTTCCGCGCCGTGTTCGGCACCCACGACGTCGCCATCATCGCCGCCCTGCAGCGGCACGCCGCGACGACCGGCGTGCCCAAGAACGGCTTCGAGTTCGCGCTGCTCTACGGCATCCAGCGCAGCGTGCAGCAGCAGATCGCCCGCGACGGCTACGGCCTGCGCGTCCTCATCAGCTACGGTGAATACTGGTTCCCCTGGTACATGCGTCGCCTCGCCGAGCGACCCGCCAACGTCTGGTTCGTGGCGCGCACGATGTTTGCCAGGTAGCACAACCGGGAACCGGGAACCGGGAACCGGGTTCCGGGAACCGGGAACCGGGAACCGGGTTCCGGGAACCGGGTTCCGGGAACCGGGTTCCGGGAACCGGGCTGGGACTCCCGCAGTTAGGGCCGGCTGTGCCAGCCCGGCCCATCGCAACGCCGACGGCCAACCCGCGACCTGTCCGACCGACCGACGAACGACGACAGCGAAGGATCCCGTGCGCATCGACTCGCACCAGCATCTGTGGCGCTTCGACCCGGTCGAGTACGACTGGATCGCGCCGTCGGCCACCGCGCTCCGGCGCGACTACTTCTACCCGGATCTCGCCCGCGAGCTCGATGCCGCGACACTCGACGCCGCGGTCGCGGTGCAGGCACGCTCGTCACTTGCCGAGAACGACTTCCTCCTGGCGCAGGCTGACGCCTCCGGCGGACGCATCCGCGGCGTGGTCGGCTGGGTCGACCTCGCCGACGACCACGTCGCCACGATCCTCGAGCGCTACGCCGCGCGGCCGCGGTTCGTCGGCGTCCGGCACGTCGTGCAGGGCGAATCGGATCCGGCGTTCCTCGAGCGACCGGCCTTCAATCGCGGGATCGAACGGCTTCGTGGCCTCGGTCTCGTTTACGACCTGCTGATCGTCGCGCCGCAGCTGCCCGCCACGATCGCGTTCGTCGACCGCCATCCCGCCCAGTCCTTCGTACTCGACCACATCGCCAAGCCGGCCATCGCGGGGCACCGCCTCGATGCCGACTGGGCCCGCGACTTCCGCGAACTGGCCAAACGGCCGCACGTCACCTGCAAGCTCTCGGGCCTGGTCACCGAGGTCCGCGACCAGGCGTGGACACTCGACACCCTGCGCCCGTACGTCGACCTCGCGATCGAGGTGTTCGGGCCGGCGCGGCTGATGTTCGGCAGCGACTGGCCCGTGTGCCGCCTGCGGGCCGAATACGGCGGCTGGGTCCGCACGGTCGAGAGCCTCACCTCAGCATGGTCGCCGTCGGAGCAGGCCGCCTTCTGGGGCGGCACGGCCGCTCGCGTCTATGGCCTCGACGGCGCGTAGCTCCACCGCGGCAGAGTATCCTTCGCAGATACTGAGCAGTCCGGCTGGGTATTCGGTAGGGACCGCTCGCCGAGCGGTCCGCGCTATTTGGCAGTTCGGCAGGCGAGCGTACAGGCGTCGCCCGAGGCTGGCGTCCGAGCCCCCTTTTGCAGGAGTGATGTGATGCGCGAGACTCGTCGACGATTCATGACGCAATCGGCTGTCGGTGCGGCCGGGGCCCTCACCGCCTCCGCTGGTCTCGCCGGCAGCGTGTCGGCGCAGTCGCAGACCCGCGTGGCAGGCGCCAACCGGCGCGTGCGGGTCGCTTTGATCG
>DATJTM010000325.1:0-17011 GCA_035503395.1 Luteitalea sp. | reverse complement strand
GTTCGTGTTCGCCTGGGAGCCCGCCATCCTGCTCATCCCGGGCTACCTGCGCCGCTTCACGGTCGCGTACTACCTGCAAGGCCTGGTGCCGCAGGCGATGCCGACCGACGACTCCACGGTCAGCCTGCTGACGTCGCTGTTCAGGGAATTCCCGTCGGTGCCGATGAGCCTGGCCTGGCTGACCGTCATCACGGGCGTCACGCTGTTCCTGGCGATGCGCACCGTCGGCCAGCGCGAGTACGTCCTCGAGCAGTAACGGCCTTCGTCGTCACGCCGGCGTTCGCCGGCGGCAGGCGGCCTTCGGCCTTCGAGACGTCGTGTGGCCGGATGTCCGTCCCACGCCGATCGACGGAGGCTGACCGAGGCTGTTCCGACGGCCGACGGCCGAATGACGAAGGCCGACGGAGGCTGTTCCGAAGGCCCACGGCCGAATGCCGAAGGCCGACAGCGAGCCGAGGGCGAAGCCGAGGCGAAGTGGTTCGTCCCAGATTCGGACGCTGGGCCGGGAACCTTCCCGGTCCCGGCTACGTTACAGTGGCTATACAGGGGTGACACTCCGATGAGCACTGCAAAGACCCGCTACTTCCTGATCGGTTCGGCCGCCGTCCTCACTGCCGGGCTCGCCGCCGGCACCGTCGCGTCGATGGGCGGCATGCCGCGCGCCTTCGCCAGCAACACCGGTCCGGACGAGCTCTCCCTGGTTCCCCAGGGTGCCGCCGTGGTCGCCTACGCCAACGTCCAGGGCGTGATGTCCTCGGAGTTCCATCAGCGCCTGTACGCCCTCATGGAAGGCGCCGGCAAGGAACGCCACGAATTCCAGGAGCACACCGGCATCGACGTCGAGAAGGACATCGACGCCGTCATTGCCGCGCTGGCCCCGTCGCCCGACGCCAGCAATCCCCACGAAACCGGCTTCGTCGCCCTGCGCGGCCGCTTCGACACGTCGAAGATCGAAGCCCTCGTGACCAGCAAGGGCGGTCGTCTCGGCGAATACAACGGCGCCCGGCTCCTGCTCGCGCCCGAACACGACGACACCGATGACGTCGCGGCCGTGCCGGACAGCACCTCGCCCACGGTCGAGGGCAAGGTCCGCAAGCACTTCTCGCCCGTCGTCGCCCTCGTCAACGCCAATCTCGTGATCGTCGGCGCCGAGCCGGCCGTCAAGGCCGCCATCGACCGCAACGCCGGTGCTGCCAACGCCACCGCCAGCATCACCAGCGACCCCGAGTTCCTCCGCATGCTCGAGAGCGTCGACCAGAACTCCACGGTGTGGGCCATCGGCCGCCCGAAGGCGTTCGGCCTGACGCCCGGTGGCGACGGCCCCGGCCAGGTGCTCCAGCAGATGCCCGAGATCAAGTGGTTCGCCGCGTCGGGCCACCTCAATGGCGGCCTCCAGGCCACCGTCCGGGCCGAAGGCAAGGACGAGAACGCCGGCAAGAACATGCGTGAAGTGGTGCAGGGCGTGCTCGCCCTGGCTCGCCTCCAGATCGACAGCAAGCCAGAGTTCAAGCCGCTGCTCAACACCGTGCAGGTGGAAGGCACCGGCAACGGCGTGGCGCTCCACGTGACGCTCCCGGCCGAGATGCTCGACGTCATCGTCAAGCAGGCGCACGCGGTCCATGGCGGCCACATGAAGGAACTGCACGAGCGTCGTCACGCCGAGAACTGACACGGTGCACCGGCGCTCAGGCTGCGCCGACAGGACATCCGGGACCTCCCGGGACCACGCGGGCTGGACGGGCTACCTCGTCCGGCCCGTGGCTTTTCTGCTAGACTCCGAGATTCGGACACGCCGCCGCGACAGTTCAGTGCCTGCACTGGCTGCCGATCGGCCACGACTTGCGCCGTTGCGTCTGAAACGCAGTCGGCACCACGACCGGGTCCAGACGTCGGACCGGGGTCTTCCAGCCGTGGTCGGGTGATGGTTCCCGTTGCTCCCCCGGCTCCGGTGGTCGAGCGCGTGAGCCCCCGATCCGGCTACAGGTATCCGTGAGCACTGCTGCGTTCTTCTACGGCACGCTGATGACCGGCTTCGACCGGCGTCGACGCGCGGGCATCGAAGGCAAGCTGCGTCATCGCCGGCGCGGCTGGATTCGGGCCACCCTCTACGATCTGGGGATCTATCCCGCCGCCATCCCGGATCCGGACGGTACCGTCTGGGGTGAGGTCTACGAGATGGACGACCCGCCAGGCGTCCTCGCCGCACTCGACGAGATCGAGGGCTACCGCGAAGGCCACATCGCGCAGAGCCTCTACACGCGTCACCTCTGTCCCGTGCAGCTGGAGTCGGGCGACACCGTCGATGCGTGGGTGTACTTCTACAACGCCCCCCTCGGCGGCGCCCAGCGCATCGAGTCCGGCGACTACCTGCAGCACGTCCGCGTCCGCTGACGCTCGCAGCACAAGTGAGGTAGGGACCGCTCTCCCGCCTTCGCAAGGCTACGGCGCGCCACGCCGAGCGGTCCGTCACCTCGGTAGCGCAACCGGCCGACAAGTCGGCCGGCTACGTGTTAAACCCGGTCCCCCGTACCCGGAACCCGGTTCCCGGATCCCGGATCCCGGTTCCCGCTTCCCGGCTGTTGATAAGCTTCCGTGGCATGCGCCACTCCGCATGCCTGCTCGCCATCGCGGCGAGCTGCCTGTTCGTCCCGCCCGCCGTCCGTGCGCAGGACGTCGATCCGAAAATCCAGAAGACGCTGGCCGACGTCTCGCCCGAACGTCTGAAGGCCACCGTCGACACGCTCGCGTCCTTCGGCACGCGCCATCTGCTGTCGTCGCAGGAGGACCCGAAGCGCGGCATCGGTGCCGCCGCGCAATGGATCGCCGACCAGTTCCGCTCGTACAGCCAGCGACTGCAGGTGACCTTCGACGATTACGACCTGCCGGCGCAGGGCGAGCGCGTGACGCGCGACGTACGGCTTCGCAACGTGATGGCGGTGCTGCCTGGTCGTACGCCGCGGCGCATCTACGTGAGCGGGCACTACGACAGCCTGGCGCGCGCGGCTCGTCCGGCGGCGCCACCTGCCGCGAGTGCGTCTGCAACGACCGCCGGGGCCGCGGGTACCGGACAGCAGCGGACGGCGTCGGCCAGCGGCGGCTTCGACTGGTCCACTGGCGACAATCCCGCCCCCGGCGCGAATGACGACGGAAGCGGCACGGCGCTGACGATGGAGGCGGCGCGTGTGCTGGCGGGGAGCGGCCTCGAGTTCGACGCGACGCTCGTGTTCATGGCGTTCGCGGGCGAAGAGCAGGGACTGGTCGGCGCGCATCTGCACGCACAGAAGGCCGTCGCCGAGAAGACCGTGATCGACGCCGTCTTCAACAACGACATCATCGGCAATTCGACCGGCGGCAACGGCATTGTCGACGCCGAATCGGTGCGCGTGTTCGCCGAAGGGCCCGAGGACTCATCGTCACGCAAGCTGGCGCGCTACATCCAGCGGCAGGCGTCGCGTTATGTGCCGTCGCATCGCGTGCGGTTGATCGCGCGCCACGACCGCTTCGGTCGCGGCGGCGACCACACCGCATTCAACCAGCGCGGCTTCGCCGGCGTGCGCTTCAGCGAAGCCAACGAGAACTTCGGCCGGCAGCACGTGGTGGAGGACACGCCGGATGGCGTCGACGCGGCGTACCTGGCGCGCAATACGCGCGTCAACGTCGCCGGTGTGGCCGCTATGGCACTGGCGCCGGCGGCGCCCGTCGTCACCAACGAGCGTGGTGCGCCGCAGCTCGATCGCCAGCCGAGCGGTTACGACGCGCGCCTGCGCTGGAAGGCCTCGGCGGGAGCGGTGGGCTATTGCATCTTCTGGCGTGACGCGTGGACGCCCGACTGGCAGTTCGAGCGGCACGTCGGCGACGTCACTGAGGTAGTGCTGCCTGATGTGTCCATCGACGATTACGTGTTCGGCGTCGCCGCGATCGGCCCGGGCGGTCACGAGAGCGTCGTGTCGGCGTACGTCAACCCGCCGCGCACGGCGGTGACGATCAAGACGAAGTAACGCGGCCTTCCGCCTTCGCCGATGGCTACGGCGGACAAGTCGGCCTTGGGCCTTCGGAAGGGCAGTCGGCGGGTCGGCAGTCGGTAGTCGGCAGTCGGCAGCAGGAACGGCTCGCCCTTCGGCAGTCGGCAGTTCTCGAGATTCGTAGCCGTCCGACTTGTCGGACGGAAGCGCGTCATCGGGAATTCGTAGCCGCCGGACTTTGGCCGGCGGTCAGTGACGTGCGCGCGTCGGACACAGTCCGACGCCTACACCTGCGATGAACCCGGTACCCGGTACCCGGTACCCGGTTCTGATTCCTGCGTCAGTGGATCTCGCCGTGTTCAGCGCTGATCGCGAGGCCGCCAGCCTGTTCGAGGAACCGGTCGATCGCCATCTGCGCCTGCGGGGTGACGTCCAGAAACTCGACGCCCGAGCTGTAGATGACCAGGTGGTCATCGAGTGTCCGCACCGTGGCGTGCGCGATGCGGCCTTTGACCACCACCGTCTGCTCACCGAGGTTGAGGCGGAAGGCGCGCACCGAGTTCACGCGCAGCGGTTCTGGCGTGTCGACGCGCGCGCCGGCGGCGGACAGATCGGTGACCGTCAGCGGCCGATACACCGTGACTTCGCCGCTCAGCCCGGCGGGCAGGGGCACGCGAGGTCGTTGACGCTGATCCATGGGGAACGCACTCCTGATCGCCGGGGAGCGGGGAGGTGGTCGTCGATGACTCCCTCCTAGAATAGCCCTGTGTCCACACCCTATCTCAACTATATCGACGGACGATGGCTGCCCGCGAGTTCCGGCGCCACGTACGAGAACCGCAATCCGGCCGACCACCGTGATCTGATCGGGCTGTTCCCGCAGTCGGATCGGACCGACGTCGATGCCGCGGTCGCGGCCGCCAGGAAGGCCTTCGCGACGTGGCGCCTCGTGCCGGCGCCGGCGCGGGCCGAGATCCTCTATCGCGCCGCGCAGTTGTTCCGCGAGCGGAAGGATCGCTTCGCCGACGACATGACTCGCGAGATGGGCAAGGTGCTGGCCGAAACAGCGGGCGACGTCCAGGAAGCGATCGACATGAGCTACCTGATGGCCGGCGAAGGCCGCCGGTTGTTCGGGCAGACGACGCCGTCGGAACTGCGCAACAAGTTCGCGATGTCGGTGCGGCAGCCGATCGGCGTGTGCGGGATGATCACCGCCTGGAACTTCCCGATGGCGGTGCCGTCGTGGAAGATCCTGCCGGCGCTGATCTGCGGCAACACGGTCGTCTTCAAGCCGGCCGAGGAAGCACCACTGACGGCGATCAACTTCGTGCAGACGTTGATCGACGCCGGCCTGCCGCCCGGTGTCGTCAACCTCGTGATCGGCGACGGCCCCAGCGCCGCGGCGCCGATCGTCGAGCACCCCGATGTCTCGGTGGTGTCGTTCACGGGATCGACCGAGACGGGCCGCCGCATCAACGAGACCTGCGCCCGCACGTTCAAGAAGGTCCACCTCGAGATGGGCGGCAAGAACGTCATCATCGTGATGGACGATGCGC
Source organism: Luteitalea sp. (assembly GCA_035503395.1). Lineage (GTDB taxonomy): Bacteria > Acidobacteriota > Vicinamibacteria > Vicinamibacterales > Vicinamibacteraceae > Luteitalea. The sequence continues at coordinate 11,493 of DATJTM010000325.1, read as the reverse complement.
GGCTCGATCTGGCGGTCGATGGCGCGGTGTGGGGCGGCTTCGGCACGACCGGGCAGCGCTGCACGGCTGCCAGTCGCGTGCTCGTGCACGAGGCGGTGTACGACGAGTTCCTGGAGCGCTTCGCGACGCGGGCGAAGCAGCTCGTGGTCGGCGATGGGCGCGCGGCCGGCGTGCAGATGGGGCCGTCCATTCACGACGCGCAGTTGGCCCGCGTCGTCGAGTACGTCGGCATCGGTCAGGCCGAAGGCGCCCGCATCGTGCTCGGCGGCACGCGCCTCACCGACGGCGCGCACATGCACGGCTGCTTCCACGCGCCGACCATCTTTGCCGACGTCACACCGACCATGCGCATCGCGCGGGAGGAGATCTTCGGACCCGTCGTCTCCGTCCTACGCATCAGCTCGCTCGAGGAAGCTGTTGCGGTCGCCAACGATGTCGCCTATGGTTTGTCGGCAGCCATCTACACGCAGGACATCAACACCGCGTTCACCGCCATGCGCGACGTGTACACGGGGTTGTTCTACGTCAACGCACCGACGATCGGGGCCGAGGTCCATCTCCCGTTCGGCGGTGTGAAGGCAACCGGCAACGGCCATCGCGAGGCCGGGGTCGCGGCGCTCGACGTGTTCAGCGAGTGGAAGTCGATCTACGTCGACTTCAGTGGCCGTCTGCAGCGGGCGCAGATGGACACCGAGCAGATCTGACGGAGGACGACATGGCCGGCATGACGGAACGACGGAGACGAGGAAGCTAATCCCACGATGGGAGGCATGCGTGACGAATCGAGTGTTCTCGTGGCTGCTCGGCGTACTGCTGGTGATCACCGGCAGCGCCGGGCCGCTGCTGGCCCAAGGGCTCACCGGGCAGGTCGGAGGATCGGTCGTCGACACGTCGGGCAGCGCGCTGCCGGGTGCGACGGTGACCATCAAGAATTCGGGCACGCAGATCTCGCGCGAGACGATGACCGACGAAGGCGGCAACTTCGTCCTCACCGAACTGCTCGCCGGGACGTATGAAGTCACCGTATCGCTGGCCGGCTTCAAGACGTCCGTGCAGACCGGGCTGGTGCTGTCGGCGAACGAACGCCTGGCCCTGCGCAACATCACCCTCGAAGTCGGGCAGCTCTCCGAAGTCCTCACCGTCACCGCCGAACCGGCCCGCGTCCAGACGCAGAGCGCCGAGCGGTCGGGCCTCATCAGCCAGGAACAGATTCGTGAGGTCGCGCTGAAGGGCCGCGACTACATGGGCCATCTGCGACTGATGCCCGGCGTGGTCGACACCGCCAACCGCGAAGCACCCGGCTGGAACAACCTCGGTGGCCTGTCGATCAACGGCGGCCGCGTCAACACGATCAACCTCACGTACGACGGCGTCACCAACCTCGACACCGGATCGAACACCGGCCCGTTCCTGGCGCCCGGCCTCGACTCCATCGCCGAAGTGAAGGTGCTCACCTCGAACTACCAGGCCGAGTACGGTCGCAGTTCCGGCGGCACGATCAACGTCATCACCAAGAGCGGCAGCCGCCAGTTCAAGGGCGGCGGCTTCTACTCGAAGCGGCACGAGTCGTTCAACGCCAACGAGTGGTTCAACAACAAGTTGAACCGGCCCAAGCCGATCTATCGCTTCGACTACACCGGCTGGCACCTCGGTGGCCCGATCGTGCTGCCCGGCTTCAACAAGGACCGCAACAAGCTGTTCTTCTTCTTCAACCAGGAGTTCCTGCCGCGCACGAGCCCAGGCAATCTCGAGCGGCGGACGATGCCGACGGCGCTGGAACGGCAAGGCGACTTCTCGCAATCGTTCGACAGCACCGGTGCGCTGATCGTCATTCGCGATCCGCAGACGGGCCAACCGTTCCCCGGCAACGTCATTCCCGCCAATCGCATCGACCGCAACGGCCAGGCGCTGCTGAATCTCTTCCCGCTGCCCAACCTCACGGGCGACCGTCAGGCCAACTACACCTTCCAGAGTTCGTACGAACAGCCACGCAACGACCAGGTGGTGCGCGTCGACTGGAACATCGGTCCGAAGACCAACTTCTATTCGCGGGTGAACTGGGGTTACGAGGCGTACAAGGGCGGATGGGGCTTCGTGCTCAACAACGCCAACTGGCCGCAGCTGCCGATCGCCTACGAAATCCACAGCTACGGCGTCGTCAACACGCTGCTGCACACGTTCAGCCCGTCGCTGGTCGCCGAAGTGACGGTCGGCTTGAACCACGGCAAGCAGACGGTCGAGGCCCTCACGCCGGCCGACCGTGACCGCAACGACCGCAACAACGTCGGGCTCGGTGGGCTGCCCAGTTTCTATCCCGCCTCCAACCCGGACCGCATCATTCCGAACGCCAGCTTCGGCGCCGCCGGGCTCAATCTCGCCAACATCGCCACGCTCGGCGTCGAGGGGCGCTATCCGTTCTTCGGCGAGAACGACATCTGGAACACGTCGGCGAACATGACGAAGATCATCGGCAGCCACAACCTGAAGGCGGGCGTCTTCATCGAGTACACCACCCGGCCGGCGGCGCGTTCCACCGTGTTCAACGGCGCCTACAATTTCGATCGCAACACCGCCAATCCGCTCGACACCAACCACCCATACGCCAACGCGGTGCTGGGCTCGGTGAACTCGTACTCGGAGGCGACGGGGCATCCCGACGGCAACTCGCGCTTCACCAACGTCGAGTGGTTCCTGCAGGACAGCTGGCGCGTCAAGCGCAACGTCACCATCGATGCGGGCATCCGCTTCTACCGGATCGGCCCGTCGCGCAGCGCCGACGATCAGCTGTCGGTGTTCCTCCCCGAGCGATTCGACGCGGCACAGGCGCCACTGCTGATTCAGCCGGTGAACACGCCGCAGGGGCGGCGCGGCCTCAACCCAATGACCGGCGAGATCCTGCCGGCGGTCAAGATCGGCACCTACGTCCCCGGCTCGGGCAACGTCTCCAACGGCATCCAGGTCTATGACGAGGGCATCCTCGATACGCCGCCGATTCAGGTGGCGCCCCGCATCGGCATCGCCTGGGACGTCACGGGCGACGGCAAGACGGCGGTCCGCGGCGGCTTCGGCCTGTTCCCCGATCGCTTCAACGACGACATCGTGCTGCAGCACGTCGAGCTGCCGCCGCTGGTCAACACGCCGACGGCCAACTACACGACGATTGCCGAGCTGACCTCGACGCCGCTCAGCCTGAGCCCGCAGACCGCCAGGACGATCTACGCGGACTACAACCCGCAGTACACCTACAACTACAGCGTCGGCGTGCAGCGCGACCTCGGTTTTCAGTTCGTCGGTGACATCGCCTATGTCGGCTCGAAGGGGCGCCGGCTGCTGCAGACGCGCAACATCAACGCGGTGCCGTACGGCGCGAGCTTCCTGCCGTCGAGCATCGACCCGACGACGGGGCAGCCACTGCCGGCCAACTTCCTGCGGCCTTACCGGGGATACGGCGACATCCTCCTGAGCGAGTTCGCCGGCTTCTCCGACTACAACGCCATGCAGGCGTCGATCAATCGGCGGTACACGCGAGGCTTGCGGTTCGGCCTGGCCTACACGCTGGCGTTCGCTAAGAACGTCGGCGGCACGACGGGCACGACCAATCCGACGGTGAACCCGTTCCTCGACGTGCGCGCTCGCAACTATCGCGACGTCGGCCGCCGGCACAACCTCGCGGTCAACTACTCCTACGACGTTCCCGCCCTCAGCAGCGTGTGGGACAACGTGATAGCCCGCGCCGTGTTCGACAACTGGCAGATCTCGGGCGTCACGAGCGCGCTGAGCGGCGAGACGCTCGGCATCGGCTACGGCATCGCCGGCATCGCCGATCTCACCGGTGGCGCGGGCGCTGGTGTCGACACGCGCGTCGACATCACCTGCGACCCGAACCTGTCGCGCGGCGACCGTACGCCGATTCGCGCCTTCGCGACCGAGTGCATCGCGCCGCCGTCGGCCGCGACCAACCGCATCGGCACCGCCACCAACGACGAGATCATCGGGCCGGGATACCTGAACTGGGACATCTCGCTCGCCAAGATGATTCCGTTCGGCGGCACGCGTCGAGTGACGTTCCGCGCGGAGGTTTACAACCTCCTCAACAACGTTCAGTTCTCGACGGTGAACACGACGGCGAACTTCACGGCCGCGGGTGTGCTGCCGGCCAACACGGAGTTCGGTCAGTACACCGGCGCCCGTCCGTCGCGCCGGATGCAGCTCACGCTGCGCGTCGACTTCTGAGCGCATCGTCTCAGCAGGTAGGGCCCGTTGTCCCAACGCGGCCCTACCACCACATTCAACGACGAACGACGAACGACGCACGGCAGACGCGCAGCGTCGCGTCGGCGACCGACGTCCGCCCTTCGCCAAGGCTACGGCGGACAAGTCGTCGGTCGGTTCCAGGATAGCCGCCACGCAGCTGACGTCTGCAGGCGTCCGGTGGTGTGTGCGCCGACGCTGACGCATCTCGCGGGGCTGCCGGGGCAGAAACACGAAGGGCCCGACGGAGTGTCTCCGCCGGGCCCTTCGTTTGCGTCCCGTGAGGGACGAGTTGCCTAGAACAGGAACCGGGCGCCGAAACGGATGACGCGGCGGTCCTGATACGTGTCCGGCTGCAGGAAGCGCGGATCGCGCAGGATGCCACGCGCGTCGATGACGCTCTGCACGTCGTACGAGCCGTTGTAGACCTGCGCATCGGTGCCGGGCAGGGCGGTACGGGTCTCGACCTTGTAGACGCCGGTCACGTTGTCCTCGTCGAACAGGTTCTCGACGTTGACCTCGAGACGCACGGCGCGGGTGCCGCCGAGTCGGATCGAGTGCGACAGGTAGATGTCGGTCTGCGTGAACATCGGCATACGGCCGTCGCTGGCGCGACCGCGGTAGAACATCGGCGTCGACGTCTGGACGTTGACCTGGCGCGAGATCGGCGTGCCGCTCCCGAAGTACTGGTAGGCGCCGATGGCGGTACCGAACGGGGCGATCCACGTGCCATTCAGCTTCAGCTGGTGGGGCCTGTCGGTCTCGAGGCGGCCATAGACCGGACGCGCGTTCTGGTCGAGCGCCATCAGCAGCGAGTCGAACAGACGGTTGACGTTCGGCGCCACGCGGCCGTTCTCGTCTGAACTTGCGAGACCCGAGTAGTTGCCGTATAGCCGGCTCCACAGGTAGATCACTTCACCGCGCCAATTGTTGCTGAGACGCTTGGTGATCCGGCCCTCGACGCCGTCGTACTGGCGCTTGGCGAGCGGCAGGTCGGGGAAGCCGGCACCGAGAATCGACTTGGCGGCGCCTTCACCGGGGTTGGCGATGTAGAACACCTCGCCGATGCCCGGCACGATCACGCCGACGTCTTCGATGGCGTGGTCGACGTTCTTGTGCACGTAGCGCGCACCCACTGACAAGTCGCCCGCGAGTTCGTGCTCGAGGCCGGCCGTGAACTCGGTCTGGCTGAATGGCTTGAGGTCCGGGTCGATCGCCCCGCACTCCGGGCAACTCGGGTCGTTGGACGGAATGCGCTGGTTCGACTCCTCGATGTAGGTGCCGGGGAAGTTGCCGTTGACGCCGATACCGGTCCAGTCGAGGGTGTCGAGCGTGTAATAGCGGTCGATCCATTTGTCGCCACCGAACGCGCCGCGCGGCAGTTCCAGTTTGAAGATGTCGTAGTACTTGCCCCAGCTGCCGTAGACGCGGGTCTTGCCGTTGCCGAACGGGTCATAGGCGACGCCGAGCCGCGGCGCGAACTTGTCGGCGAAGTCGAATTCGATACCGTCGAGGCCGTCGACGTACGAGGGCACCTTCTCGTTCTCGAAGCGAACGCCGGCGTTGATCGTCAGACGGTTGTTGACCGTCCAGGCGTCCTGCAGGAAGAAGCCGAGGTTGTCGCTCTGCGGGTTGCCCTGCGTCCCGAACTGACGCCAGACGTAGTAGCCATAGGCGCCACGCACCGTGCGTCCGTCCAACGTCGTCCGCGACAAGTCCCAGCTGTAGGTGACGTGCGGCTGCTGCTCGGCGTCGAAGACATCGTTCTTGAAGCGTTCGAACGCGACGCCCGTCTTGAAGGCATGCTGACCGGCGGCCGACACGTAGAACGTCGCGTCGCCTTGTGCCACGAGTCGCTGGTAACGGTCACGTACGACGGCGCGGTTGGTCGGCACCGAGTTGAAGCCGGTCGGCCGGACCAGGTTCTCCGGGGCGTTGAACAGCGACGGCGAGCCCGACGCAAAGGTGTGCCACACCTCATTGGGAATACCGGTCTGCGTGGCGTCGTAATCGAGGTAGCTGACCTTGCCGGACAGGAAGACACGTGGGGTCACCACGTAGTCGAGTTGCCCGTTGACGCCGAGGTTCGGCTCTTCGCGGCCCTGAATCGCGTAGTTGGCGGTGGCACTGTCGGTGCCGGCCATCGATGGCAAGAGCCCGTCGCGCGTGAACTTGTCGTAGGTGCTGCCGACCTTCAGGCGCAGCGCATTGGTGAGCTGACCGGTGATGTTGCCGGTGAAGTACTTGCGATCCTCGACCGAGTTGAAGGTGCCCGTAGACCCACCAGTCCGGAAAGTGACGGTGCGGTCGATATCGCGGCGGTCGCCGGAGAAGCCGCCATAGAACCAAAGCCGGTTCGCGAAGATCGGGCCGCCGATGTCGCCGACCGGGTACCAGCGATCGTAGCTGTCCTTGTTGTAGGTGATGTACTCGGACTGGTTCTGGCCGGTGAGCACGAGACGCAGCGTCTGCCGCTGGTCACCTTCGAGATCGCGATTGGTGTACTCGGTGCCGGCGCTGCCGCGGAACTGGTTGGTGCCGCTCTTGGTCACGACGCTGATCGTGCCGCCGGTGGCGCCGCGGAACTCGGCGTTGTAGCCGCTCGACTTGACCTGCACTTCTTCCACGAAGTCGACGACGAGGTTCTTGCCCGAGACGCCAGTACGGAGATTGGTGCTGTCCACGCCGTCGACGTAGTAGCGGTTCTCCGAACCGCTGGCCCCGTCGACCTGAATGCCGCCCGCCTTGTTCTCCTGGTTGGCACCGGGAGCGAGGCGGACGACGCTCGTGAAGTCGCGGCCCTTGGGCAGCGTCTCGATCACTTCTTTAGAGACGTTGGCGAAGGCGGCGTTCGACTTGACGTCGATCAGCGGCACCTCCGAAGTCACCTGCACGGTGTCGGTCAGACCACCGACCTCGAGGTTGGTGTTGACCGTGATGGTCTGGCCGAGACGGACCACGACGTCGGGTGCCTGCTTGGGCGAGAAGCCCTGCAGGGTGAACGTCAGTTGATACGTGCCCGGCTGGACGGCCGGGAAGCGGAACACGCCAGAGCCGTCCGACACGGTGCTGAGCACCTGGCCGGCTGCGCTCTTGGCTTCGACGGTGACGCCCGGCAGCACGGCCGCAGACGAGTCCGAGACGACGCCGGTGATGACGCCCTGCTGCTCCTGAGCCAGCGCAGGGACGGCGCAGAGGACTGCAGCAAGCAGTGCCCCGAGTGCGCGACGAATCATTGCCTACCCTCCTCAAAAACCAGACTCCGCTCAATGCGGAGCCAAGCGACCACGAGCGGATCGGGTGGCAGGGAAATCACTGCCGTCCGTCACCGGAGTGGGACGAGGCGGCGTCTGCATGCTGTGTACCGGATCGTAGGAGTGACGAAATCGTGACTATTGGCTCGAATCCTTTAACTCAACCATGATGGATCCATGCTTATGGATTCATAAGTTACGGCGATTTGGATTCGTTCCGGTGATAAACAGCCGATCCGCCGTGATGGACTGATGATGATCGGGGACGGATCGCTGAATCGGAGTGACGACACCGGCCTCCGTTGAACGGGGCCGGCCCGGCGTTACCGGCGGCTCGAGAGCGCGCGCAGACGTTCGCGGGCGAGCGCCTTGTAGGCGCGGTCTTCGGGACCGTACTCGGCGTGCTCCGGGGCTTCGAGCACGAGCTGGTAGTAGCGCTGGGCCTCGGCAGGACGGCCCTCGTCCTGATAGAGCTCGCCGAGGAAGTACAGGCTGACGGTCGACTTCGGGCTGTAGGTCAGCGACTTGCGCAGGTGCTGCTCGGCCCGGGCGGCGCTGCCTCCGAAGAGGCCGGGGACCTTGTGGTACCAGCGCCCGAGGGCCCGGTCGGCGGACCCCTCCATGAAGGTCGGGTCGATGGCGAGCACGCGTTCGAGCGCCTGCTTGATCCGCGACCGGTACTTGAGCCCCTGTCGCAGGCCGTACGACTCGGCGAGTGCCCCCATGTTGGCCGCGAGCCAGAAGTGCCCCTCGGCGCGTGTCGCGTTGAGGGCGACCGCGTCGTTGGCCGCCGCCAGCCCGCTCTCGAGCCACATCCGGCGGTCGCCAGCCGGACCCTGTGTGCCGAGGAAATAGCTCGCGCGCGCCAGCTTCCAGGCGCCGACGAAGTCCTGCGCGGCGGCGCGATGATGCGCCAGGTAGAGGTCGGCGGCCTGCCGTGCGGCGACCGGGTCGTCACGACGCGCGTAGAGCGCATCGGCCGCGGGCGGCGCCTGTGCGGCGACGACCGCGTCCGCTCCCAGGGCCATGCAGGCCATCAGGTAGACTGAACGGATGCAGACGCTCATCAAGTCCCTGCTGGAGCAGCTGGGAGAAGATCCTAGCAGGGAGGGCTTGCAGAAAACGCCTGAGCGGGTCGAAAAATCACTCCGCTTCCTGACGAGCGGCTATGGCGCCGACGTCGACGACATCCTCAACGGCGCGCTCTTCACGGTCGACTACAGCGAGATGGTCATCGTGAAGGACATCGATTTCTACAGCCTCTGCGAGCACCACCTGCTGCCGTTCTTCGGCAAGTGCCACGTCGCCTACATCCCGCGCACGCAGGTCATCGGCCTCAGCAAGATCCCGCGTCTGGTCGACGTGTTCAGCCGTCGGCTCCAGGTCCAGGAACGGCTCACCAACGAGATCGCCGAGTGCATCCGCGAGAAGGTCGACCCGCTGGGCGTCGGCGTGATCATGCAGGGCACCCACCTCTGCATGGCGATGCGCGGCGTCGAGAAGCAGAACTCGTCCACGGTCACCAGCGCGATGCTCGGCACCTTCCGCAGCGATGCGCGGACGCGCGGCGAGTTCCTGCAACTGGTGAAGTAGCAATTTCAGAAGTTCACGGAACTCCAGAATCTCACTAACCACCTCCACGAACGTGGCCGCTCTGGCGATGGTCGTGAAATTCTGCAATTCTGAAATCCTGCAATTACGTCGATCCATGCATCGGCCGTACGTGCACCAGTTCGGCGTCCGTGGGGTGGCTGCCCTCGCGCTCGCCGCCCTCCAGGCGGTGTCTCCGCCGTCGCTGCGCGCGCAACCGGCGCCGGTCGTCGCGGCGGATCAGGTCGCGCCGCCCTCGTTCCGCTCTGGTGTCGCGCGCGTGACCGTCGAGGCCGTGGTCGTCGACGAGGGTGGGACGCCGGTTCGCAACCTCGGACCCTCCGACTTCGTCCTGGCGGTCGACGGACGTCCGCGCCGCATCCAATCGGTGGCCCTGGTCGACTTCGGGAGTGAGAGCGTTGCGCGCGCCAGCGAGGCGTCGCTGCCCGAGGTCTCGACCAATACCGCACGCACCACGTCGCGCACGATCCTGCTCGTCTTCGATCGCGGAAGTCTCAGCGTCGCCGACAGCCTACGTGTGCGGCAGGCCGCCTCCGACTTCATTGCGCGGCTGCAGCCCGCCGACCGTCTGGGCCTCGTGTCGGTGCCGGACGGACCGAGCGTCGAGCCGACTCGCGATCACCAGCGCGTCGCGACGGCATTGGCCGACGTGACGGGCACCGCGGCCGACCCCACCTGGCCGCGGGTCGGATTCCGCGAGGCCTTCGACATCGACGCTGGACGTCGGGACGCGCTCGCGCCGGTGGTCGCGCGCGAGTGCCAGCGCAGCCCGATGCCGGAGACCTGCGCGACGGACGTGCGGCAGCGCGCGCGTCAGATCGTCACGGAAGGGAGCGGCAGGGCGCAGGCGATGCTGTCCGCGCTGGCCGCGACCGTCGCGCGATTCGCCGCCGTCCCGGGACCGAAGTCGATCGTGCTGCTGTCGCAAGGGCTGTCATACGGCGACCGCATCCCCCAGGAAGTCGGCGAGATCGGTCGCGCCGCGTCGCGCGCCGCCCTGCCCATCTATAGCGTCCAGCTGGCACCCGACGCAGTGTCGGCGGCCGAGGCGGGGCCGCCGCCCGATCGGCAGGCCGACCAGGCCATGCTGGCCGACGCGTTGTGGGGCTTTGCGCAGGCGTCGGGCGGCACCGTGCTCATACCGGTCGGCCGGCTCGAGAGCGCGTTCGCGCACGTCGCGCGCGAGTTGTCGGCGAGCTATGTCCTCAGCTTCGACGTGGAGGCGGGCGATCGAGACGGCGCTCCGCATCGCATCGATCTGAAGCTCGCTCGCGGCTCGTCGCGCCTCGTCCGCCACCGGCGTGAATTCACATCGGCCACGGTCGACCCGGCCAGCGACGCGGTCGGCGACGACCCGACGCTGGCTCGGCTCATCGACGTCGGCGACGTGCGAAGCGACCTGCCGATGCAGGTCTCGACCTTCACGTCGCCGCGCGCTGACACGGTAGGCCAGCGCACCACTGCGTGGGCGCACATCGGTGCGGCGACGGCCACGACGATCCGAATGGCGATCTTCGATGCCCGCAACATCAGGGTGGCCGACGTCACCGAGCAGGTCACGCCGACCGGCGGTGGGGCACCGGCACAAGGCGGGATCGATCACATCGTCAGCGCCGGTTTGCCAGCGGGACGCTATGTGCTGCGCGTCGCGGCGCGAGACGCCGAGGGCCGCGCGGGGAACGTCGAGCACGCCTTCGATGCTCGGCTTGCCGGGACGAGCGAACTTCGCGTCGGCAGCTTGCTGCTGCTGGACGAGCGCACCGTGGGCAACAAGGTACCTACGCCGATTCTCGAGTCGGGCCAGGCAGTGGGCTTCCGCGCGTATCTCGAGTTGCAGTCCGATGGTGCGATCGACTGGAGCACCGTGCAGGCGACCTTGGAGGCCGTCGACGTCGGCACCGGCGGCGTGTGCCTGACGCGCCCCTTGGCGGTGCTTGTTGCCGATCGATCGAGCCGCCGCGTGGCGCAGGCCGTCATCCCCCTGTCTGGCTGGGCGAGGGGGAGTTACGTCTTGCGTGCATCGGTGAGCCTCGACGGGAAGCCGGTCGCCACCCTTGTCCGCGGCCTTGTCGTCGATAGCGACACGTCCCGACTCACGACCCTGCGGCCAGCGCCGGCGGCGCCGGTCACGCGAGTGACTGACACGGTGACGGCTGCCGACGATGCCATCGGCGAAGTCGTCGCGTTGGGCACGCGTTTCGTCGACGACCACAACGAACGCAGCGCCGCTGTCGTGGCGGAGGAGCAGTACGTACAGCTCGTCCTCGCTGGCCCGGCAGAGCCCCACACGCGCAACGTGAACCCCGCGCTGGAATGGCGTCCCGATTTCAGCCGTGCCGCTCGGGGCGTGCGCGACGCAAAACTCCGGCGGCAGCTG
>DATJTM010000324.1:0-8172 GCA_035503395.1 Luteitalea sp. | reverse complement strand
GGCCTTTGCCGACGATGGTGGCATCGCGCAATTCCACGTGCAGCAGGGGCAGTTGCGTTTCTACTTCGCGGTGAACGCCGTTCGCGCGTCCCGCCTTCAGGTCAGCTCCAAGCTGCTGATCCTCTCGAGGCAGCCATGACGTCGTCGCCTCGCCTGCTTCGCGCGCTCGATGTCCCGGCCCGCCCCTCGGAGGTCCGTCGTTCCGGATTGGTTCGCATGTCCTATCAGTGCTCTGCACGCCTGGTGCTCACCCTGGCGTTGACCTTGTTCCTGCCACACCTGGTGATGGCGCAGGCGCCGCTGCCTGATCTCAGCCTCGAGGAGCTCATGACGCTCGACTCGGGCCAGGTCTACGGTGCGTCGGAGCGCCTGCAGCCCGTGACCGAGGCGCCGGCGTCGGTGTCGTTCATCACCGCCGACGAAATCGCGAGGTTCGGCTACCGGACGCTCGCCGACATCCTGCGCAGCGTACGCGGCATGTACGTCAGCGACGACCGGAACTTCAGCCTGGTCGGCGTCCGCGGCTTCGGCAAGCCGGGCGACTACAACAGTCGCATCCTGTTGCTGGTCAACGGTCATCGCGTCAACGACAACGTCTTCGGTCAGGCCGAGGTCGGTGCCGAGTTCGGCATGGACGCGGCGACCTTCGACCGGGTCGAGATCATCCGCGGCCCTGCCTCATCGATCTACGGCGACAGCGCGTTCTTCGCCGTCGTCAACGTCATCACCAAGAGCGGCGCGTCACTGGGGGGCGGCACGCTGGCGCTCGAGGCCGGCACGCTGGGCATGCAACTGGCCAGGGGCAGCGTCGGGCACGTCTTCGCCAACGGGGCCGACCTGGCGGTGTCGGGCACGGTGGAGCGCAGCTCCGGAAACAGCCGCCTGTACTTCCCCGCCTTCGATGCGCCGGAGACCAACTTCGGAGTGGCGGAGGATCTCGACGGCGAGCACATGCGACAGTTCTACGCGCGGCTCGCCTACAAGTCGCTGACCGTCACGGCGGCGTACGGCACCCGGACCCGGACCGTCCCGACGGCATCGTTCGAGACCTTGTTCAACGAGCAGGGGTATCCGGAGCAGACGACCGATCGCCACACGCTGCTCGACGCGGAATGGATTCGCCTGTTCGGCGACACACGGTTCTCACTGCGCGGGTCGTTCGATCGCTTCACGTACGACGGCACCTATCCACGCACGCAGGACGACGGCACGGGTCGACTGGTCGGCATCAACAGCGTCAATGGCGTCCGCTGGACCGCCGGCGCGCGAGCGACGCGGCCCTTCGGCACGCGGCAGACCGTCATCGCCGGGTTCGAGTTCATCGACAACGTCCACCAGGACCAGATGATCCGGTACATCGACCCGCCCTTGACCCTGCTCGACCTGCAGCGTCGGGCGCAGCAGACGGCGCTCTACCTGCAGGACGAGGTCAAGATCACGCCGTGGCTGAACGGCACGGTGGGCGTTCGCTACGACGGGTACGAGCAGTTCAACCGGGTGACGCCTCGTGCCGCGCTGATCGCGATGCCGTCGCCACGTCAGTCGTACAAGTACCTGTATGGCAGCGCGTTCCGGGCGCCGAATGCGTACGAGCTGAACACGAAGTTCTTCGGCGAGTCGGTCGTCGACCTGCGACCCGAGACCATCGATACCCACGAAGTGGTGTGGGAGCGTTTCACGGGTGACTGGCTCAGGACCTCGCTGTCGGGCTACTGGTATCGGGCCGACCGCCTCATCACCCTCGCCGCAGACGATTCGACGTTCCTCGGCGCCACGTACGTCAACGAGGGCGAGGTGCGCGCGCGCGGCCTCGAATTCGAGGCACAGGCGCGCCTCTGGCGCGGCTGGCAGGCAGGCGGCAGCTACGCCCTGCAGCGGGCCCTCGATCGCGACACGCGCGTCGAGCTGCCCAATTCGCCACGGCACATGGTCAAGGCTCGCCTGAGCATTCCGGGCTACGGCGCGGGCGCGTTCGTCGCAGTGGAAAGCGTGTACGTCGGGGATCGTCGCTCACTCGCAGATGTCAATGTACCGGGAGCCATGACCATGCACCTCACCGTCACGCAGCCCCTCTCGCGTTCATGGGCGCTGGTGGGGACCGTGCGCAACCTGTTCGACGTCGACTACAGCGATCCGGCCAGTTCGGCCCACCGGCAGGACGTGATCCCCCAGAACGGTCGCACGGCCCGCATCGGCCTCCGCTGGACGATCGGAACCAAATGACCACGCTCGAGGCGTCGGCGCCCTCCGCGGCGACGCCGGTCTTCCGTGCACTCGAAATCGACGACATCCCGGACCTGCTCCGCGCCAGCTACGAAATGCGCTACCAGGTCTATTGCCTGGAGCGTCATTTCCTGCCGGCGGACTACTACCCGCTCGGATACGAGACCGACGTCTTCGACCAGCACGCCGTCCACCTCGGTGTACTCAACGCCGAGGACACGCTGGTCGCGACGGCACGTCTCGTCCGTCGCACCGAGGATGGCCTGCCGATGTACGGCCACTGCAGCCTGCTCGTCCACGACCCGGTGCTCGCCAACCCGGCCTCGCCCGTTGTCGAGGTGTCGCGGCTGGCGGTGAGCCGCAAGTACAACCGGCGCAAGGGCGACGAACACTACGCACTCGAAGGCGGCATCCGTGGCGACACCGGTGAGAAGCGGCGCGAGGGCGGCGAAATCGTCATGACGCTGTACCGCGCCCTGTATCAGGCGTCGAAGCGTCACGGCTTCACGCACTGGCTGGCCGCCACCGAGCGGTCGCTCCAGCGTCTGGTGATTCGCTACCACTTCCCCTTCCGGCAGGTCGGTCCCGAGACGGACTACTTCGGCATGGTTGCACCCTATCTGATGTCCCTCAGCGAATTCGATGCGGAGATCCTGAGCGGCGCCGTGCCGGCCCTCCACCATTTCCTCGACGGTCTCGAGCCGCACCTGATTCCCGGACAACGCGCATGACAGTGCAGACGATGACGGCACCACCGGCCCCCGCGGCCGCGCAGGATCATGAACAGCTCCTCGCCACATTCCAGCAGGTGGCGACGCGCATGCCGTGGTATCGCACCCTGCTCGCCGAGTCGGGTGTGTCACCCGAACAGGTACGGAGCGCCGACGATGTGATCCGCCGCGCCCCGCGTCTCAGCAAGGTGAACACGTTCAACCGCTTCAGCCTGCGGCAGCTCGCGGCGACGACACCACTCACCTCGCTGGCGACGGTTCTGACCAGTTCCGGTCATGGCGGACGGTTCTCGTTCGGGCTGACGACGCGCGAGATGGAAGCCTTCAGCAGCGCGGCGATCGACGACGCCCTCGACGACGCCTTTGCGGTGCGCTCGCGACCGACCCTGGCCGTCAACTGCCTGCCGATGGGCGTCACCTTCGGATCGCAGTGCATGACGGTGGCGACGACCAGCGTCCGCGAGGACATGGCGAGTGCGCTGATCGAGTCCTTCGGGCCCGAATACGCACAGGTGCTGCTCGTGGCCGACCCGCTCTTCCTGAAGCGCCTGATCGACCACACGCGGCAGCGCGGGCTCGACTGGCGATCGCATCGCGTGCAGGTGGTGGTCGGTGAAGAGGTGTTCGGCGAGCGGTTCCGCACGTACGTGGCCCGCCGGCTCGGTCTCGGCATCGATCGCGCCGACGGCACCTGGCTGATGTCGTCGATGGGCGTCGGTGAACTGGGGCTGCACCTGTTCTACGAAACGCGCGCAACGGTCGCATTGCGTCGACACGCCGCGAGCCGTGCGTCGTTCGCGCAGGCGCTGCTGGGCCCGACCGGCGACGCGCACGGCACGCCGATGTGCTTCACGTTCGACGCGCGCCGGCTGTTCGTCGAGATCGTGGAACCGGATGCTGACGGATTCGGGCGGCTCGTCGTGTCGCTACTCGACGCGGAACTGCCGATCCCCTTGCTGCGGTACGAAACAGGCGACGTCGCGAGACTGGTGGACCCTCACCATGTGCGGGAACTCGCGGCACAGCACGGACTGCCACT
The DNA here is from genome assembly GCA_035503395.1 of Luteitalea sp. Taxonomy (GTDB): domain Bacteria; phylum Acidobacteriota; class Vicinamibacteria; order Vicinamibacterales; family Vicinamibacteraceae; genus Luteitalea. Next base: position 4,179 of record DATJTM010000324.1, on the reverse strand, counting down.
CCCGGGAGCGCTGCCCGACCGCCTGCTGCTCCTGCGCGGCCGGGTGCGCGAGGTGCTGCCCAACGGCTCGCACGTCACCGTCTACAAGGACGCGATCTACGCCGATCACGCCGTTGCCGACGTGCTCACCGGCGCGGTGCGACTCACCGGCGACGCCGCGTCACTGACGTTGCACGTGCAGTTGGTGCCTGGTGTGACGCGAACGACGGGCATCGCGGCGGCGCTGCGCGACGCGCTGCCGGCGGACGCGCGTCCGACCGCCATCGAAGTGTGGCCATACGCCGCGTTCCCGTTCGGCATGACGCTGGACTACGAACGCAAGTTCGTCAGCTACTCGCACGAACGGTTGTTGGGATAGGCGGACGGCTCGGCGAGCCGTCCCTACCGAATATCGTCCGACGATCTGCACGCCGGCGCCTTCTGCAGGCGACGGCGATCGCCTCGTCGTTGGTCGTTCCTACTTCACTCCGTGCATCAGGCGACTGAGGAGCGGTGAGACGAGCAGCAGCACGACGCCCGAAATCAGCAGCGCCCAGAAGCCGAACGTGTAGCCACTCAGCGCCGAGGCCGTCGTCATGCCGGTCTCGCCGCTGACGTAGCCGGCGAAGATGCCCGACAGGTTGTTGCCGATGCCGGTCGACAGGAACCAGCCGCCCATGCCGAAGCCGACCAGCCGCACCGGCGCCAGCTTGGTCACCATCGACAGCCCGATCGGCGACAGGCACAACTCCCCCACCGACTGGATGACGTAGACCATGAACAAGGTCCAGAACGGGATCTTGCCGGCCGCATCCACCATGCCCGACAGGGCCACCATCAGCAGCAGGAACGCCAGGCCGTTGAAGATCAGTCCGAGGCCGAACTTGAACGGAATCGACGGGTTGTAGGTGCCGAGCCGGACCCAGATCCACGCGATGATCGGCGCCAGCGTGATGATCGCGATCGAGTTCACCGACTGGAACCAGGCGACCGGGAACTCGAAGCCATCGAACTGGCGATTGACGATCTTGTCGGCCAGGAAGGTGAACGAGCTGCCGGCCTGCTCGAAGAACATCCAGAACATCACGTTGAACGCGAAGATGATCAGCATCGCGATCGCCTTGTCGCGAGCAACCGCGCCGTTCCGGATGCCTTCGGCGAGCAGCAGCACGCAGAGGCCGACGAACATCACCGTCAGCACGTACTGCAGCGTCGTCGCGCCCAGCTGCGCCAGCAGCACCCACATCACCGGGATCGCCAACGCGCAGCCGACAGCGACGTACGCCACCGTCTGCACACGCTCGAGGCCCTCGAGCGGCTCGCCGATGCCCGCCAGCTGGCGACGGCCGAACCAGAACCAGACGAGGCTGACGAGCATGCCGAGCCCGGAGGCGATGAAGACGTACTTGTAGGCGGGCATCAGGCTGGTGCCGAAGATCGACGTCGCCAGCCAGCCGGTGAGGATCGGGGCGAGGAACGCGCCCGAGTTGATCCCCATGTAGAAAATCGTGAAGCCCGAGTCGCGCCGCGGATCACCCTGCGCGTACAGCTTGCCGACCAGCGTCGAGATGTTCGGCTTGAACAAGCCGTTGCCGACGATGACCGTGGCCAGGCCGAACTCGAAGATGCGCGCGTCGGGGATCGCGATGGCGAACAGGCCGGCCGCCATGATGACCGCGCCCAGCAGAATCGATCGCTGGTAGCCGAGGATCTTGTCGGCGACGTAACCGCCGAAGATCGCCGCCGCGTAGACCAGGGCCAGGTAGGCGCCGTACGTGCGACTGGCCGGCTCTTCGCCCGTGGCCGCGCCGGCATGGAATTGCGCGACGATGTAGAGGACCAGGGCCCAACGGATGCCGTAGAACGCGAAGCGCTCCCAGAACTCCGTCATGAACAGCATCCACAGCGGACGTGGATGGCCGAGCATCTCGGCAAAGGCCGGCGGCTGGCCGTCCACCGGGCGCATTCGGGTCTCACCGCTCATGCACACTCCTGTCGTCGCAACGGCAGGCGCCGGCGCAAGAGCCGTGATGTCGCGACATGAGCGACAGAAATAGCACAGGTCCGCGGGGGCCGCGGCCTAGAATGTGCGGATGCCCGTGGCGCCGCCGCCCGCTCCTGATTCGCAGGGCCCCCTTCGTCGCGACGTGCGCCTGCTGGGCGCTCTCCTCGGACAGGTCATCCTCGAGCAGGAGGGACAGAGCCTCTACGACGTCGAGGAGCGCGTGCGCCAGACGTCGCGGACCGGCGACTTCGAGGCCGTCCGCGCCATCGTCGGTGAATTGCCGCTCGACGAGCAGGGGCGCCTCGTGCGCGCCTTCTCGCTCTATTTCCAGTTGGCCAACCTGGCCGAGCAGCACCACCGCATCCGTCGGCGTCGGCAGTACGCCGTCGAGCGGCGCGTCGCCGCCGAGTCGCTCGACGCGGCGTTTCGCCAGTTGCAGGGCGCCGGGGTCACCGACGCGCAACTGCGCGATGCCGCCCGTCGCATCTCACTCGAGCTCGTCCTCACCGCACACCCGACCGAGGCCACCCGGCGCACCGTGCACACGGCGCAGCTGCAGGTCAACGCGCTGCTCCATCGCCTCGACGATCCGCAGCTGTCCGACCCGGGCAAGCGCGACATCGAGGATGCCCTCGCCGAGCAGATCACGACGCTGTGGCAGACCGACGAAACACGAACCAAGCGGCCCCGCGTGGTCGACGAGATTCGTCACGGCTTGTGGTTCTTCGAGCAGAGCCTGTTCGAGGTCGCGCCATCGCTGGTCGGTGACTACCGGCGACGAATCCCGGGCGCGCCACTGCCGCTGCGGTTCGGCAGCTGGATTGGCGGCGACCAGGACGGTAACCCGAATGCCGGTCCGGCGACCCTGAGAGCCGCGGCCGATCGGGCCCGTGAACTCGTCCTGCATCGGTACGCCGACGAAGTGCACGAACTGGCGCGGTCACTCGGCGTGTCGCGCGCCCTGGTCGACGTCAACGAGGCGCTCCTCACGTCGATCGGCGCCGACGAGCAGCGCCTCGCCCACCTTCAGATCACCGACAGCAACGCCTCTGCCGACGATGAGCCGTATCGCCGGAAGTTGTGGCTGATGCACTACCGGCTGTTGCGGACGGCCGAAGACCGGCCAGGCGCGTACGGCCACGTCCACGAGTTCGTGGCCGACCTCGAGGTGATCGATGCGTCGCTGCGCGCGCATCGCGGCGAGCGCATCGCCAACGGCCGTCTCGCCGCGCTACGCCGCCGCGTCGAGCTGTTCGGGTTCCATGTCGCGAAGCTGGATGTGCGCGTGCATTGCCGCGATCTCACGTCGCAGGCCGATCGCGTGCGCGAGACGTTGCGCGTCGTCGCCGACTTGCAGCGGCAGCACGGCCCGGCCGTCTGCGACACCTTGATCCTGTCGGGCACGACGGGACCCGAGCCAGTCCTCGCGGCGATCGAAATGGCGCGCGATGCCGGTCTCACGCTGTCGGTGGTGCCGCTGTTCGAGTCGATCGAGGACCTGCAGGGAGCCGGCCGGATCGTCGAGGCACTCATCGGCGCCCCGGAGTTCGCCGCGGTGCTCGACAAGCGTCGCCGGCGGATGGAGGTGATGGTCGGTTACTCGGACTCGGCCAAGGACGGCGGCTACCTCGCGGCGCAGTGGGAGATCTTCCGGGCCCAGGAAGACCTGGCTGCGGTGGCCGCGCGACATCGCGTCGAACTCACCATTTTTCACGGCCGCGGCGGCAGCACCGGACGCGGCGGCGGACCGACCCACGCCGCCATCCTGGCCCAGCCCGGTGGCCACACGCGCGGACGCCTGAAGCTGACCGAACAGGGCGAGACGATCTCGTTCAACTACGGTCTGCCCGGCCTGGCGTATCGCAACCTGGAGGCCGCACTGTCGGCGACGCTGCTCTCGGTCTTTCCGTCGGTCGTCGGGTCGACCGCGCCCGACTTCGGACGCGAGCTGATGGCCGAAGCGGCGCGAACGTCCGAGCAGGCGTTCCGGGCGTTCGTGTGGCAGAACCCGTTGTTCGTGCCGTTCTTCCGCGCCTTCACGCCGGTGGACGAACTGGCGCTGCTCGAGATCGGCTCACGCCCGGCCCGCCGCCCGTCGGCCGACGCCGAATACCTGCAGTCGCTGCGCGCGATTCCGTGGGTGTTCTCGTGGACGCAGAACCGCTCGTTGCTGCCGGCGTGGTACGGCTGCGGCA
>DATJTM010000323.1:0-3063 GCA_035503395.1 Luteitalea sp. | reverse complement strand
CGACCAGCGCCGTCGTCGATCCCGCCGGTGCCTCGAACGAGACGCCCTTGATGACCGGCACGTTCTCGTTGTACTCGAACCAGACGTCATCGAAGGCCACGCGTCCCTGGACGTCGGTGAGCGCCCGCCGCGTCTCGTCGTCGGCGTCCTCGGTGGCCATCTTCTTGATCTCGCGGATGCGGTCCAGCCCGGCGAAGGCTTCGGTGATCTGCGTGCCGATCGACGCAATCGAGATCAGCGGCGCCGCCACGAGGCCCGTGAAGAAGATGTACATGATGAAGTCGCCGAGCGTCATCGTGCCGGCGACGATGGCACGCCCACCGAGCGTGATCATGATGACGCCGGTGACGCCGATGACCACGGTGCCCATGGCGGTCGTCGCCGAGATGCCGGTCATCGACTGCGCGACGTTGCGAAGCAGGCGATGGACGCCCTTGCTGAAGACGATTTCCTCGCGCTTCTCGGCCGTGTAGGCCTTGACGACGCGAATGCCGCCAAGGGATTGCGACAGACGTCCAGTCACCTCGGCGTTGATCTTGCCGCGCTCGCGAAACAGCGGGCGGAGCCGCTTGAAGGCGACGGCCATGATCGCGCCGAATGCCCCGAGCACGACGATGGTGACGAGCGTCAGCGTCCAGTTCAGGTAGAAGAGGACGCACAGCGCGATGATCGCCGTCAGGATGCCACCGGTGAGTTGCACGAGGCCGCTGCCGACCAGGTTGCGGATGCCTTCGGCGTCTGTCATCACGCGCGAGATGAGCACGCCGGTCTGCACGGTGTCGAAGTAACGCACCGGAAGGCGCGCGACATGCGCCTGCACCGATCGCCGCATCTCGGTAATGGCCCGCTGCGCCGCCACGCCGAGCACCTGCGACAGCGAGAACGACGTCGTCGCCTCGACCAGCGTCGCCAGTGCCACGGCCCCGGCGAGTGGCCAGAGCAGTTCCGGCTGCTTCTTGCCGATCACGTCGTCGACCAGGAACTTGGTCGAGGCCGGCAGCACGAGCCCGGTGAGCCGGTTGATCAGCATCAGCCCGAGTCCGAGCGAGAGTCGGCCGCGGCTGTGCCAGATCAGCCCGCGGGCTTCTTCCCAGGCATTGCCGTAGTTGATCTTCTTTTTCTTTTGGTCCTTCGAATCCACGTGGCTCACGGCTGACCCCGGGTGAGAGTGACCTTCGTGATCCCGACGCGGGTGCGCGGGGTTTCACCATCGACCGGGGTCTGCTCGATGGCGGTGACCACGTCCATGCCCTGCAGGACGCGACCGAAGGCGGTGTACTTGCCGTCCAGCGACGGGGCCGGAGCGGTACAGATGAAGAAGGAGGTGCTCGCGCTGTCTGGATCGTCGCCGCGGGCCATGCTGACGACACCGGCCTCGTGCTTGATCGCGTTGAACTCGCCCTTGACGTTGCCGACGGCCTTGCGCTGCACCTGCGTGAGAGGCGTCGGGCGCGACGACAGATCGCCGGCCTGCACCGCGAACCGCGGCACCACGCGATGGAACCCGCTGCCGTCGTACACGCCAAGTTGTGCGAGGCGCAGGAAGTTGCGGACGTGCCCTGGCGCCACGTCCGGTGCGAACCCGATGACGATGTCACCGAGGGTCGTGGTGAGGGTGGCGCGGTAGCTCGCCAATTCTTCGACCGTCGTCTCGACGAACGGCGCGGCACCTGGCGGCGGCGTCGCGCGCACGGTGGCCTTCGTGATCGCGATGCGGGTCGTCAGCCGGCCCGCTCCGTCGAGGGGCGACTGCGAGATCTGGTCGGCGATCTCCAACCCCTCGACGACCTCGCCGAAGACGGTGAACTGCCCGTCGAGCCCGGGCTGGTCGGTGAGGCAGATGAAGAACTGCGCGCCGGCACTATCCGGCTTGTTCGGCACGAGGACGGCAGCAACGGCCCCTCTCACGTGCTTGCGGTCGTTGACCTCGCGCTTCAGCCGATTGAGGCCGCCGGTCCCGTACTGCGCGCTCTTGGACGGGTCCTTCGAGAGCGGGTCGCCCCCCTGGAGGATGCCGAGCGGGACCGCGCGATGGAATACGGTGCCGTCGTAGGCGCCGGCCTCGGCCTGGTCCAGCATGAAGCCGACATGATTGGGCGCCGCGGCGGCGTCCAGTTGCACGACGATGGCCCCGAGGCTCGTGTCGAAGACGATCTGCTTGTTCTGGAGGTCGGCCGGTGCCCGCGAGGTCGTGTACGGCGCGGCCGCTGCAGTCGCTGCCGGCGATGCCGCACGACGTCGCGCCTGCCCGCGCGCATCGTCGACGGTCAGTGTCGCGACCAGAAGCGTGGCCAGGCCAACGCCGAACCCGGTCCGCACACGGCATCGCTCCGGCCAGTCACGCCAGGACGAGGGTCGAGCGGCGGGTCGCATCCGGCGATCTTATCCCGCGAGGCTACGCCGACCCGGCCTATTGGGTGGGATCCTCGGAAAGAGCGACGTCCAAGGCAGAAGGCCAAAGAGCGCAGGCGAGGACCCCGACGGCGCGGCGCCGGCACCCTGCAGTTGAGCGACAATGGCGGCGTTCGCCAGAAAGGATCGCGATGTTCCCTGCCCTGCCCCTGCGCCCGTCGATGCTCGTGAGCGCCGTCCTCGTCGCCACGACCCTGCCGGCCACGGCCCAGCCAACCGCGCCGGCAGCACCGGCGGCTCCGCCGACCGCAGCCACGGCGCCGCGACGGATTGCCGTAGGTGACGTCGACCGCATCCTCTCGGTCCGCGACCCGCAGCGGTCGCCGGACGGCACCTGGGTGGCGTACTCGGTCGCCACGGTCGACGTGGCCAAGGACAAGACCGACAGCGACATCTGGATGGTCAAGTGGGACGGCAGCGAGCGCGTCCGACTTACAGCGTCGGCCGAATCGGAGTCGTCACCGCAGTGGAGTCCCGACGGCAAGTGGATCTCGTTCATCCGGGCCGACGAGAAGAAGAAGGCGCAGGTCTGGACCTTGAGCCGCCTGGGTGGCGAGGCGCAGAAACTGACCGACGTGGTCGGCGGCGTCTCCGACTACGCGTGGTCGCCTGACAGCACCCGCCTGGTCGTGGTGTCGCGCGACACCGACC
>DATJTM010000322.1:0-5161 GCA_035503395.1 Luteitalea sp. | reverse complement strand
CCGAGGCCCACGAAGCGGCGCCACAAGTCCTGCCGCAGGTTGCCGCAGGCGTCGATGGCGCTCGTGGAGAGTTGTGCCGTCATGCGCAGGGGGCCGGAGACGCAGAGAATCTGGAACGGCAGTACCGCCGGCAACCAGCGGGGACCGTACAGCACGGCGATCACGGGTCCACCAAGGACGACCAGCGTGGCAAACAGCGGGAAGCCCAGCAGCGACATGCCGAGCAGACTCTTCCTGAAGGCGGCGCGGAACCGTCCGGGTTCGTCCTGGATGCGAGCCAGGGCGGGGAAGAGCACCGCGCCCAGCCGGCTGCTCAGCTCAGCGACCGGCATCCGCATCAAGTTGTAGGACTTCTCGTAGAAGCCGAGCGCGGACATGCCGAGGACCTTGCCGACCACCAGGTTGTCGGCATTCTCCGCCACATACCCGACGACGCCACGGACCGACATCGTCATGCCAAACACGAAGAGGTCGTCGATGGCGGAACGCGTCACGCGGAGGCTCGGGATCCACCCGGCCCGCCAGGCCAGGAACAGCTTGTCGGCGATGCTTCCCGCCAGTTCGCCATACACGAGCGCCCACACGCCATAGCCCTTCCAGGCCAGCGGTACGCTGACGAGCAGCTTGGCGATGGCGTCCACGAACGACGCGTACGCATTGGATTCGAAATCGAGGCGTCGCCGCAGGACGGCCGAGGGCACGGTGCCGACCGCCCGCAGCACGAACACCAGCGACATCCACCGCAGCACTTCTCCGACCAGGGGGTTGTCGAAGTAGCGTCCCGCGAACGGCGAGGCCGCGACCAGCGCCAGGCAGATCGACGTGTTCACGATCATCGTGAGCACGAAGAGCGTCGACAGATGGTCGGGCCGAATCTCCTTCCGGCGAATCACCGCCGCGCCGAAACCGAGATTGACCAACCGGCGGGAGATGCCGGTGAACAGCGCCGACATCCCCATGATGCCGAACGCCGCTGGACCCAGCAGACGTGCGAGCACCGCGCTGGTGATCAGGTTGATCGCCTGCAGGCCACCGCGTTCGACGGCAAGCCAGACCATGCCGCGCTTGACGGCGCGATTGAGGTTCTTCGGTGTGATGCGTTCCGATGGGATGTCTGTCACGACCGTGGCGACCCGGCACGCGCGGCCTCGAACATTTCAAGGTAATCGGACGCCATGCGTTCGATCGAGAATTGGCCGGCCGCCCGGTTGGCGGCCGCTTCGCCCATCGACCGTCGCTCGTCCGGCGTGCGTGCCAGGCGGTCGAGCGCGACTGCCATGGACGAGGCGCTGCCAGCCTCGACCAGCAGACCGGTGACGCCCTCCTGCACGAGCAGGGGATTGCCGCCGACCCTGGTCGCGACCACCGGCAGTCCGGCCGCCATGGCTTCGAGGATCGAGATGGAGATGCCCTCGGAGGCGCTGGCGAGCGCGAATACGTCGAAGGCAGGCAGCAGGTGTGGAACGTCGGTACGGCGCCCGAGGAATGTCACGCGGTCGGCGACGCCGCATCGGGCGGCCTCGGCCCTGATGTCCTCCTCGGACGGCCCGACACCAATGATGAACAGCCGCAGCCGTGGCACGTGCGCGAGTTCGCCGAAGGCCCGCACCAGCACGGGGAAATTCTTGACGGGCCGAAGATACGCCACGCTGACCACTGCCACGTCGTCAGCCGCGATGCCCAGCGCCTGCCGCTGCGCCAGGCGCGACTCCGTTGGCGACGCCTCGATCGGCACGCCGTTGGTGATGACGCGTACGCGCCCGGGCGGCAGCCCCCACTCGCGCTGCACCATGTCGCCAACCTCGGGCGACACTCCCACGACGGCGTGAACCCGACGCGTGGCGGCCCGCAGGGCTACGCCTCGCAACCCCGCTGCGTGAGCCTGTCGCTCACTGCCGCCCTCAGACCCCAGTCCGTGCTGGGTATGGACCACCGGGCGTCCAGCGAGCCGCGCTGCGACGACCGCTTCGATCAGCGTACCCCAGTTGTTGGAGTGGACGACGTCGATCCGTTCCCGCCTGAGCAGACGTGCCAATCCGGTGACGACCCGAGGGTCGTTCCCCGAACGTCCCATCTCGATCAGGCGCACGCCGGAGCGAAGAGCCGACGCACTCCGGCCTGCCGAATCGAAGCACACGACGTACGGCAGGTGGCCCATGGCGGCGAGCGCGTTGGCGAGATGGATGATGAACGTCTCCTTGCCACCGCCGCGCAAGTGCGTCGACAGGATCGCGACTCGCATGGGCGTACCGATCCCGTCGATGGCGGTGCCCGGCGAGGGTTGCGGACTGGTGGCGGGGAGAGGCGCTACTGAAACAGAAGGCATATCGAATGACGGCGTCAGATATCCGGGTCGCCGCCGGTGAGCCACCAGCCGGCCGCTTGCCGCAACGGCCCGTATGCCGGAGCGGCGGCCGGCACGTACACCTTGACATCGGTCGCATCGGCTCGCGTCCGGAACCCGCACTGCGCCAACACGGCAAGGTCCGGGTGTCCCTCGAGCGCCGACAACGACAGCCACGCCTTCCGGGTACGGTTCGCCTGCTCGACGACGCTGGCCACGAGAGCAGGCAGCAGCTCCGACGAGGCGACGAGCCAGTCCCGGAGGTACAGCGAGTCGCCCCGGTCCACGAGGGCGGCGTAACCAACGACCTGCGCGCCGGCGCGCGCCACCAGCAACTGTGCGGGAGACCGTTCGTTATCGAGGAAACGCCACCGCAGGTACGCAGCCGACCGGACCACGGAGGCGCGAGTGGTTGGAACTGCCTGCTCGTAGAGTCCGGCCAGCGCTTCGAGCTCGTCGACCTCCGCACCGCGTGACAACACGCGCGACGGCAGCGGACGTGCGGCGTGCCCCCGGATCACCCACTGCACCGGCCTGCGGGTCAGCTCTCGCAGGACGCGTGGCCGCGGCACGGCCAGGGGGCGCACCAGACGCTTCATCGGCCCCAGCTGTTCCAGCCCCACCTTGTCGTGCACCTTTGCCGCCTGCGGATTCGGAATCGAGAACAGCAACGCCGCCTCCCCCGCGTCCACGGCGTCCCGCGTTGCCGCCCGCAAGCGCGATGCAATGCCGCGACGTCGGTGCGTGGCGGCTACCGACAGGTCGCCAGGCGTCCAGGCGCGCACCCGGCGGCCACCCGCGAGCCGGATCGTGCGGGGAAACACCATCCCGATGCCGACCAGCGCGTCGTTCTCATAGGCGCCCCAGCCGCGGGCCATCCCGTCCGGATTCTCGAGGTAGGCCCATGCGAACCGCCGTGGTGGCGCCGGAGCGGACCGATTGGCGTTGTGGAACGCGGCCACCTCGTCCAGCGCCGCAGGCAACTCGAGGGGGCGGATGGCGATGCTCACAGCACGCCGCCGGGAGACGCCGGATCCAGGGGGGGCGCTCCCTGCGAGGCGCGGTCAGCGTCGTGGGGGGCGCGCTCGAAGCGATCCCAGGCGACCGCCTGTTGCCCCAGGATTCCGCGGAGGATCCCGACCGCGGCGGCGAGGTGCACCATGCAGAAGTAGTAGCAGACCGCTACTGGCAGCAATCGCCGGCACGCCGGCACGCACCCGAGGACGCCGAGCAGTAGCGTCACACACGTCCCGGCCCAGAGCACTGTGAACTCGAGGGCCGTGTTCCGCAGCGCGAAGGCGGCCGTCAGGAACACGGCACCCAGCACCGGCGACGCCCAGCGCAGGACCTTGTGCGACAACAGCGAGAACACGACCTGGGCCTGCCCCCACGGGATCTGGCGACGTCCTCGCCTGAGCAACTGGACGGCGCCGGCCACGATGCGACTCTTGCGCGCGAATTCCTCCCAGGCACTGAGTGAACCCACCTCATACGCGAGCGCGTCGCGTTCGAAGACCACCCGGTAGCCTTGCCGACCCACCCCAAAGGGCACGGCCATGTCGTCGAGCACGGTGTCTGGCGGCGGCGCGGCGAACAAGGCTCGGCGCACCGCATACAGGGCGCCGTCGACGCCGACCATCGACCCGAGTTCCGATTCGGACTTCTGCAGCCACCGTTCGTAGCGGTAGTACAGATCCTCGGCGTGGCCGAGTGACGCCCGTTCGCCGGTCAGGATGACGTCGCCGCTGACCGCGCCGACCCCCGGGTCCGCAAAGTTGGCGACCAGGGCCCGCAAGGCATCGTGCCGGAGAAAGGCATTGGCGTCGGTGAGGACGATGACTTCGTCGTGGATGTGGCCGATGGCATCGGTGAGGGCGGCAATCTTGCCGCGCCGCGTCGGGTACGCAAAGAGTGCCACCCGCGTGTCCCGGACCGCGCGCACGATGGCGTTGGTTTCATCGACCGAACCGTCGGACACGACGGCCACCCGCAGGCGGTCGGGCGGGTAGTCGACACTGAGTGCGTTCTGGACCTTCGCGCCGATGACGTCGGCTTCGTCGTTGGCGGCCACCAGCATGCACACCGTCGGCAGCCGCTCGGTCGAGCGGCGAACACCCCGACGAACGAGCAGCCGCAGGCTCGCCAGGACCGCCGGGTATCCGGCAAACACGTAGAGGAGCAGTGACGCCGACACCCAGAAGCAGACGCGCGCGACGGTGGGGTGCGCCTGCAACTCGAAGCCCAGAAAGGAAAGGGCTAGCACCGAGAGGACCAGCGCGAGGGTCGTCCAGGTGTCGAAGATGCCGGCGCGTGGCCGTGCCGCGTCGGCGCGGGGCGTGTTCCAGACGCCGGAGACACGGCCCGTCGACCCGCGAAGGATGCCGACGAACGACGCGGCGGTCAGCACCACGAAGTACGTCCCGACCTTCACCAATCGACGGACGGGCGGCAGGAACGCGCCGACGACGAGCACCGTCGCCACCGCCATCCACGCTCGTTGGGACATGCGGCCTTTCAGCGGCCAGAGTACCCCGAGCGTACCGACCCCTGCTCCCAGCAGGAGGACCACGGTCCACCACCGCAGCACCTTGTGCGACAGGACGGCGACGGCAAAGAACCCGACCTTCCACGGGTTGAGCACGCCGCGCGCCTGGAACACCGCCCGCCAGCTGCGACTGACGATGCGGACCCGGCGTCGATACTCCTTGCCGGTGACGCCGGCGAACTCCTCGTGACACACGGCTTCCGGCTCGTACACCCCTCGCCAGCCCGCTGCGACGATCTGCAGCGGGTTCAGGAAGTCGTTGATGCCGTCTT
>DATJTM010000321.1:0-7755 GCA_035503395.1 Luteitalea sp. | reverse complement strand
CCCGCACCGACCTCGTCGAGGTCTACGCGACCGTCAGTGATCGGGACGGACGCTTCGTCACCGACCTTGGCCGCGACGAGTTCGTGGTCCGCGAGGAGGGGCAGGTCCAGGCGGTCTCGACGTTCGCGGCCGGCGATCAGCCGGTCTCGCTGGCGATTGCCGTCGATCGCAGCTGGAGCATGGCCGGTGAGCGGCTGGCGGCGGCCCAGCGGGCCGGACGCGCGCTGCTGAACGACTTGAGTGATCAGGACCGCGCGATGCTGGTCGCCATCGGCTCGGACGTGGACGTGCCGGTCCCCATCACCAACGACCGTCTGGCAGTGGACACCGCCCTGCAGCGGCTCGACCCCTGGGGATCGACGGCCCTCTTCGACGCCGTAGTGACCGCTTTCGATGCAATCGAACCGGCACCGGGCCGGCGCGCGCTCGTCCTCGTCTCCGACGGGCTCGAACGCAACAGCACACGCACCGCAGACGACGTGCTGAGTCGGGCCCGGGCGAGCGATGTGCTGGCGTATCCGGTCGTGCTCGATCGAAAGGTGTCGCCGCTGCTCGAGCGGCTGGCCGCAACGACGGGCGGCCGGGCGCAGCGGGTGCGAAAGTTGGGTGACCTACCCGGCGCGCTGCGGCGGATAGCGTCGGAACTCCGTCACCAGTACCTGCTGGGCTATCAGCCGACGTGGCCGCCGGCCTCCGGAGAGTACCGCCGTGTCACCGTCGAGGTGCGTCGACCGCGTCACGTCGTCCGCGCCCGTGCCGGCTACCTTGTGCGGTGACTCCGCCGATCGGCACGGCTCGTGCGTCTAACGCTGAAAGCCACCGCCGGGAAGTTGCGATGGCTGTCAGAGACCTGACAGAATGAACGCGTTTCCACGCCACCGCCCGGACATGCCCGCGACTGCCTCCACGCCACCGGAGCCCACGCCTTCGCGTGAGGTGCACGTCCCACTCGAGGGGCGACGGGTCGGAGAACCGACCTTCGCCATGCAGCCGCAGCGGTCGAGTGGCGCATTCGTGGTGTCGCTGGCCACACACATCCTGTTCGTCGTGATCCTCTACCTCGGCATTCGAGCACTGCCGGGCGGCGAGGCGACGGCGGTCCCGCCGCCGGAACCCAACTACGAACTCGTCTTCCTGGCGGTCCCCGGTCCTGGTGGCGGCGGTGGTGGCGGTGGCAACAAGAGCCCCGAACCACCGCGCAAGGCCGAAGCACCCGGCCGCGATCGCATCACGGTGCCAGTCGCCCCGAAGGTGAGCGTCACACCGCCGCCCACGGTCGAGCCGCCCAAGCCGGCCGAGCCGCCGCCGGTGCCGCAGATGAACATTCCGGTGCAGAACGTCGCCTCGGGTGAAGTGGCGATCGCTGGCGTGATCGACAAGTCGGCCGTGCCGGCCGGCACGTCGCAGGGCGCCGGGACGGGTGGTGGCGCCGGCACCGGCACCGGCACCGGCGTCGGTCCGGGGCAGGGTAGTGGCCTCGGGCCTGGATTCGGCGGCGGCACGGGTGGTGGCGCCTACCGCCCGGGTTCTGGCGTCACGTCGCCGACGCTGCTGTCGCAGGTGAAGCCGCAGTACACGACCGAGGCGATGCGCGCCAAGATTCAGGGCAAGGTCTGGCTCGAAGTCGTGGTCATGCCCGACGGCCGCCCCGGCGACATCAAGATCGCGCGGTCGCTCGATCGCACGTTCGGCCTGGACGAGGAAGCCATCAAGGCGATGCGCCAGTGGCGCTTCCGTCCCGGCATGCGTCAGGGCAGCGCCGTGCCAGTGCAGGTCGTCGTCGAGATGGAGTTCAGCCTCAGGTAAGAATCCAACTGACGATGGTAGGGGCGCCTCTCCGAGGCGCCCGGCCCGCTCGGAGAGCGGGCCCTACCTACGAGAAACAGAAAGGGCCCGCCGGATCGCTCCAGCGGGCCCTTTGTCTTGCTCGTGTTCCCGGTTCCCGGTTCCCGGTTCCCGGTGCCCGGTGCCCGGTTCCCGGTTCCCGGTTCCCGGTGCCGGTGCCCGGTGCCCGGTGCCCGGTGCCCGGTGCCCGAGAGAGGGCGGCTCGAAGAGCCGCCCGGTCCAACTAGTACATCCCGCCGCCCGGAGGCGCCGGAGCGGCTTCCTTCTTCTCCTCGGGGATCTCCGAGATCATCGCCTCGGTGGTGAGGAGGAGACCGGCGATCGACGAGGAGTTCTGCAGGGCCGTGCGGACCACCTTGACCGGGTCGATGACGCCGGCCGCGATGAGGTCCTCGAACTTGTCGGCGCCGGCGTTGTAGCCGAACTCCGTCGCGTCGTTTTCCTTCACGCGCTGCACGATGATGGAACCTTCCTGGCCCGCGTTGGTCGCGATCCAGCGCATCGGCTCCTCGATGGCGCGCTTGATGATGTTCACGCCCACCTGCTGGTCGGCCTGTTCGAGCTTGACGCTCTCGAGGGCCTTGGCCGCGCGCAACAGGGCGACGCCGCCGCCGGGGACGATGCCCTCTTCGACAGCCGCCTTGGTGGCGTGCATGGCGTCTTCGACGCGCGCCTTCTTCTCCTTCATCTCGGTCTCGGTGGCCGCACCGACCTTGATGACGGCGACGCCGCCCACGAGCTTCGCCAGGCGCTCCTGGAGCTTCTCGCGGTCGTAGTCCGAGGTGGTGTCCTCGACCTGCGTGCGGATCTGCTTCACGCGACCCTCGATCGCGGCACCGGCACCGGCGCCCTCGACGATCGTCGTGTTGTCCTTGTCGATCGTGACCTTCTTGGCCTTGCCGAGATCCTCGAGCTTGACGTTCTCGAGCTTGATGCCGAGGTCCTCGGTCAGCGCGCGGCCGCCCGTGAGGATCGCGATGTCCTCGAGCATGGCCTTGCGGCGATCACCGAAGCCCGGCGCCTTCACGGCAGCAGCCTGCAGCGTGCCACGCAGCTTGTTGACCACGAGGGTGGCCAGCGCTTCGCCCTCGATGTCCTCGGCGATGATCAGGAGCGGACGGCCACCACGGGCCACCTGCTCGAGCACCGGGAGGAGGTCCTTCATCGACGAGATCTTCTTCTCGTGGATCAGGATGACCGGGTTCTCGAGGACCACTTCCATACGGTCCGGATCGGTCACGAAGTAGGGCGAGAGGTAGCCGCGGTCGAACTGCATGCCCTCGACGACCTCGAGCGAGGTCTCCATCGACTTGGCTTCTTCGACCGTGATCACGCCGTCCTTGCCGACCTTCTCCATCGCTTCCGCGATGATCGTGCCGATCGTCGCGTCGCTGTTGGCCGAGATCGTGCCGACCTGCGCGATGGCGTTGCCGCTCACCGGCTTGGCCAGCGTCTTCAGCGACTCGATGATCACGCCGACGGCGTGGTCGATGCCGCGCTTGACTTCCATCGGGTTGGCGCCGGCCACGACGTTCTTGGCGCCTTCGCGGTAGATGGCCTGCGCGAGCACGGTGGCGGTGGTGGTGCCGTCGCCGGCGATGTCGCTGGTCTTGCTCGCGACTTCACGCACCATCTGCGCGCCCATGTTCTCGAGCGGATCCTTCAGCTCGATCTCCTTGGCGACGGTGACGCCGTCCTTGGTGATCGTGGGCGAGCCGAACTTCTTGTCGAGGACGACGTTGCGGCCCTTGGGGCCGAGGGTCACCTTCACCGCGTCGGCGAGGTGGTTGACACCGCGGAGGATGGCCTGCCGCGAGTCCGCACCGTAGACGATTTGCTTAGCCATGGATTCGCGTCCCCCTTAGCCCATCACCGCGAGGACTTCGTCCTCACGCATGATCAGGTATTCCTTGCCGTCGACCTTGATCTCCTGGCCGGAATACTTGCCGAACAGGATGGTGTCGCCCTGCTTCACGTCGAGCGGCGTCACCTTGCCGTCGTCCTTCACCTTGCCGTTGCCGACAGCGACGACCTTGCCTTGCTGCGGCTTTTCCTTGGCAGAGTCGGGGATGATGATCCCGTTGACCTGCTGTTCCCCTTCTTCGATACGTTCGACGATGAGCCGATCGTGGAGAGGTCGGAGGTTCATGGTTGCTGCACTCCTGTTGTGATGTCCTGGCGGGCCGGCCGCGACCCGCCGCTTGAAGGCGTTCGAGTCTCCATGGAGCGTTAGCACTCCCGGTCGACGACTGCCAAGTATGTCACAGCGGTTCTGGCAGTCAAGGGGGGTGACTGCTAACGGCGTCTCCGGCAGTCGGCAGTGGGCAGTCGGCAGTGGGCTGGTCGGCAGTCGGAAAGGGCAGGACTCCCTGTCGGAGTGGTCGGTCGCGGTGGTGGGAGCCTCGCGGCCACTGGAACCGTCCGACAAGTCGGACGGATACGAGCGGCGATCGTCGACTGCCGATTGCCGACCGCCGACTGCCGCCGGTGGGCTACTTCAACCCGTGTTCCGCGATCTTGCGGGCGAGGGTGTTGCGATGCAGGCCGGTGAGGGCAGCGCAGCGGGTGATGCTGCCGGCGGTGGCCTTGAGGGCGTGCTCGAGGAAGCGACGTTCGAATTCGCGGTTGGCGTCGGCGTAGTGGATGCCCCTGTCCACCATTTCGGCGACGAGCCGGTCCAGTTCGCGGTGCATCGGCGGCCGATCAGGCGAGCGGGGCGCCCGTGAGGCGCTCGAACGCGTCGAGGTACTTCTCGCGCGTGCGGGCCGCGACGTCGTCGGGCAGCGACGGGACGGGCGGCTGCTTGTTCCACGCGATGCGTTCGAGATACTCGCGTACGTACTGCTTGTCGAAGCTGGGCTGCGCGCGGCCTGGCTCGTACTGGTCGGCCGGCCAGAAGCGCGACGAATCAGGCGTCAGGACCTCGTCGATCAGGATGACCTTGGTCTGCTCGCCGTCGCCCACGAGTCCGAACTCGAACTTGGTGTCGGCGACCAGGATGCCGCGCGACGCGGCGTGCTCGGCCCCGGCCCGATAGAGCGCCAATGTCAGCGCCTTCGCCTGCGCGAACACGTCGTCGCCCAGGATGGTGGCGGCCTGTGCCTCGCTGATGTTCTCGTCGTGGCCCGACTCCGCCTTGGTCGCCGGCGTGAAGATGGGGTCGGGCAGTCGATCGCACTGACGGAGGCCCGGCGGCAGACGGTGGCCGCAGATCGTGCCCGTCGCCTGGTAGTCCTTCCAGCCCGACCCTTCGAGATAGCCGCGCGCCACGCACTCGACCGGCAACGGACGCGTCCGCCGCACGAGCATCGAGCGGCCGTCGAGGTCGGCCGCCGCCGCCTGGGCGCCGGCCCGGAAGTCACGCACGTCGGTCGACACGAGGTGATGGGCGGTCAGCGGCGCCAGGTGCCGGAACCAGAACGTCGAGAGCTGCGTGAGGATGCGGCCCTTGTCGGGAATGCCCGACCCGAGCACGTGATCGAACGCCGAGATGCGATCGCTCGCCACGATCAGCAGGTGGTCGGCACCAGCGTCGAAGACGTCGCGGACCTTGCCGCGCCGCAGCAGCGGAAGGTCGACGCCAGTGATGTCCAGAAGGGGAGCGGCCACGCGGGGGAACAGCGTAACAGAACGCTCCGGAGCGCGGAAACGGACGTCAGGACTCGGGCGCGATCGCCTTCCCGCGGATACGCAGCATGCCCCGCGTCAGGTCGATCTTCACGAGCGGCCCGCCTCCCGCGATGGCCGTCTTGATCGACGAGACCCGATCCGCGACGGTCGCGGTGAGCCCCTGGGGAAGACGCAGTTCGGCGTCCACCGCCCGGGCCTCGAGCATCACACCGCCGTCGCGTGGCAACTCGACTTCCACCGTGTCGTCTTCGACCGCGATCGTCGTCGGCTGCGGTGTCGTCAGTTCGGCGTTGACGGTCAGGCGATCGGCCTCGATCGTCAGCGGATGCTCGACCTGACGGAGGTCGATGGTGCCGCCGTCGCCGGTGACCTTGATGGGCCCGCCGGTGCCGCGGATGTTCATGCGGCAATAGTCTTCCTGGAAGGTGAGCGGACCCGCGGCGTCGACCACTTCGATGGTGGTGCGCTCGCAGTCGACCTTGAGCTCGCGTGGTGACTCGGCGCGCAGCCGGCCTTCGCGCAGCTTCAGGTCGATGGTGGCGTCCTCGCCGAACTCCGACGACAATTCGCGCGCGTCGCCAGTGATGGGACCGGCGATGGCCTCGGTGCGCAGTTCACCCGAGTACCCGGCCAGGTGGATGCCGGCCACGTCGCGAACTTCGGCCGTTGCACGTCCGCTCAGCTCCACTTTCAGATGGCGGGGCAGGGCCAGATGGATGTCGTACTTCGGTCGGCGTCCCTCGCCCTGGAACGCGATCCGGACACGGGCGGCATCGCCCTCGGTGACCAGCGTCACCTCGAGCTGCTTCGCCTGCCGGTCGAGGTCGGCGTCGTCCATGCCAGCCAGGCCCGCTTCCAGCCGCACCTCGACGTCGGGGCGGTCGCTGCCTTCGACCACGACATTGCCGCGCATCGGGTCGATGCCGACGATGGCGACGCCAGCCGGCAGGGTCTGGGTGACCGTCCGGGTGATGGTGCGCCGGGCCCGCGCGCCGTTGAAGTGCGCCTTGGCAAAGTTCACCATCCGCTCGATCGAGAAGCCCGGCGCATCGGCCGGCGCCGCCGGCGCCGTGACCTGATAGACGCCGATCCCGAGCACCACGAAGACCACCACCAATAGCAGTTCGCGCTTTCCCATAGCCTCTGAAACCCAACCTATAGTACAGTCGCGCCCGAACGGCCCTCCGGCGCATGTCGGGCTACCTCAAGCACGCAAGCATCCTGATCGTCACCGTGGCGCTGCTGGCGCTCTTCCTGCGGCAGGCCGACCTCGCAGCCGTCGCGAGGGAGTTGTCTCAGGCCCATCCCGGCGGCATCCTGCTGGCGCTGCTGGCGTCGGTGGCCACCTTCGTCTTCCGCACATTTCGCTGGCAATACCTGCTGTTGCCGGCCGGCGACGTGCCCTTCGGACCGGCGCTGCGAGCCACCGTCATCGGTTTTGGCGCCAACGCCATGCTGCCGGGCCGGGTGGGCGAGGTCATCCGTCCCTACCTGCTCGCCCGCAAGGTTCAGCTCGACCCCACCGCGACGTTTGCGACCATCGTCCTCGAGCGGGCGCTGGACATCATCACGCTCCTGCTCCTGTTTGCCTGCACCGTGGCGTTCCTCGACCCGGGGTTCGCTGTGAATGACGGACAAACATTGCGCGCGGTTCAGTTCGGCGGCCTCCTCGCGGCGGGGGCGTCGCTGGTCGGCCTGATCATCGCGTTCCTGTTCGCCGGACATGCCGAACGCGTGAGCGTCGTGACCGAGCGCCTGACCCGCCGTCTCCCGGCCCGGGTCGGCACGCTGGCGGTGAAGGTCGTCGGCGCCTTCGGTGAGGGCTTCGCGGTGCTGCGCACCCCGGTCGCCCTTGCGCTCGCGTTCGGCTGGTCGATCGCCGTCTGGCTGTCGATTGCGCTCACGACGTGGGCGATGGCCACCGCCTTCGCGTTGCCGTTGACGTTCGTCGGGACGTTCACGGTGCTGATGTTCATGGCGGTGGGCGTGTCGGTGCCGACCCCTGGCGGCGTGGGCGCCTTCCACGAGTCGGTCCGGCTCGCACTGGTCTCGCTCTATGCGGCTGACAACGACCGGGCCGTGGCCTACGCTGTCGCCCTGCACGCACTGTCGTTCATTCCCGTGTCGCTGGCCACGCTGGTGCTCATCGCGCGCGAAGGCCTGTCGTTGCGCGGTATCGGGGACATCTCGCGCACGGTTGCGCCAGGCGCGCCGCTCGTGGAGGGGAGAGACGCCGGATGAAGTGTCCGTATTGCGGGCACCTGCAGGACAAGGTCGTGG
>DATJTM010000320.1:0-10507 GCA_035503395.1 Luteitalea sp. | reverse complement strand
ACGACGGCGGCACGCACCTCGTACGGTCGTGCACCTCGGGGCCGGTGTTCGCCGCGAGCACGCTGCACTGGGAAGGCCTGGCCCACCATGGTTGATCTCACGACGCGAATCGGTGGGCTCACGCTGCGCAACCCGCTGATGGCGGCCAGTGGCTGCTTCGGCTACGGCGTCGAATACTCCAGCGCATTCGACCTGTCGACGCTCGGCGCGGTCGTCGTCAAGGGCCTGTTCCTGTCGGAGCGCGAAGGCCACATGCCGCCGCGCATCGTCGAGACGCCGGCCGGCATGCTCAATGCGATCGGCTTGCAGGGGATCGGCGTCCACCGCTTCGTGAAGGAGCGGCTGCCCGAACTGCGCGCCCTCGGCGCGGTCACGATCGTCAACGTGTGCGGCGTGACCCTCGACGAGTACGTCGAGGTCTGCAAGGTCCTGTCGGACCACGAAGGCGTCGCCGCGATCGAGCTGAACATCTCGTGCCCGAACATCAAGGAGGGCGGCATCCAGTTCGGGTGCAGCCTGCCGGGCACGCACGACGTGGTCTCCGCCGTCCGCAAGGCGACGACGCTGCCGATCATGCCGAAGCTGACGCCGAACGTGACCGACGTGGCGTCGTTCGCGCGCGCCGCCGAAGAGGCTGGCGCCGACGCCGTCTCGCTGGTGAACACGTTCCTGGCGATGGCGATCGACGTCGAGACGCGCAAGCCGAAGCTGACCAATGTGATGGGCGGCCTGAGCGGCCCGGCGATTCGACCGATTGCCGTGCGGATGGTCTACGAGTGCCGCCAGGCGGTGAAGATCCCGATCGTCGGCATGGGTGGCATCGCCACCGCCGAGGACGTCATCGAGTTCATGCTCGCGGGCGCCGACGCGGTGCAGATCGGCACGGCCAACTTCGCCGATCCGTTCATCTGGCCGCGCGTGCTCGATGGCCTCGAGGCATATGGCCGCCGGCACGGGGTGACGCGCCTGTCCGATCTGGTCGGCGCCGTCGTGACCGGCAAGACGAAGACGCAACCGGAGCCGGCATGTCGTCCATCCTGATCGCCCTCGACGTCGACCGCATCGCTCAGGCCGAGCGGCTCGTTGCGGACCTGGCGCCGCACGTCGGCGGCTTCAAGGTCGGCAAGCAGCTGTTCGTCAGCGAAGGGCCGGCTGCCGTCGCGCCGATCGTCGACCGCGGCCTGCGCCTCTTCCTCGACCTGAAGTTCCACGACATCCCGAACACGGTGGCCGGCGCGGTGCGCTCGGCGACCCGACTGGGCGCGTGGATGCTGACCGTGCACGCGAGCGGGGGCTTCGACATGCTGCGCGCCGCCCGCGATGCCGCCCACGAGGAATCCAGTGCGCTCGGCGTGCCTCGGCCGCTGATCGTCGGCGTCACCGTGCTCACGAGCCTCGACGACCAGCGCCTGCAACAGGTGGGCGTCGGCGGTGGACTGCGCGAGCAGGTCCAGCGCCTCGCCGCGTTGGCGCGCGAGGCCGGCATCGACGGCGTCGTCGCGTCGCCGCAGGAGATCACGCTGATTCGCGAGACCTGTGGCCCCGACTTCGCGATCGTCACGCCCGGCATTCGTCCCGCGTCGTCCAGCAAGGACGACCAGGCGCGCACGATGACGCCAGCCGACGCCGTCCGCGCCGGCGCCACGCATCTCGTGATCGGTCGCCCGATCACCGGCGCGAGCGACCCCGCTGCCGCCGCTGCGGCGATCAACACCGACATCGCGGCATCGACCACGCTGTCGCGCGACTGAACGCCGCGCGCGGCAATTCGTAGCGGCCCGACTTGTCGGGCCGTCCCACGCCACACGCGTCGCGCCGCGCGACCGGCCGACAAGTCGGCCGGCTACGAATCGATGGTGCCGGCTGCTACGAAACAGAAAAGGCCCGCTGGACGGATCCAGCGGGCCTTTTGATTTTTCCGACGCGCCGCGCGGCGCATCGTGCTACTTCGCGGTGATCAGGAAATGCCCGCGACGGTTCTGCGGCCAGCAGCTCTCGCTGTCCTCGTTGCAGAACGGCTGTTCCTCACCCTTGCTGACGATCGTCACGCGATCGGCCGTCAGGCCCAGGCTCACCAGGTAGTCGCGAACGGCAGCGGCGCGCTGCTCGCCGAGCGCCAGGTTGTACTCCGGCGTGCCGCGGTTGTCGCAGTGCCCCTCGACGAGCACGCGCGTGCTGCTCCACTTGCGGAGCCACTCGAGATTCTTGGCGAGCACGGCCCGGCCTTCGTCGCTGATCGTCGAGGCGTCGTACGCGAAGAACACGTCGCCGAGCGGCTTCTCCGCGTTGAGGTCGTCGAGCGACTTCTTCGCAAACAGCTCCTCCTCGGTCAACGGCTTCGGCGCTTCAGGCGCAGGAGCAGGAGCGGGGGGCGGCGGTGGCGGGGGCGGCGGCGCCGGCGTAGTGGCCGGAGCCGGGGGCGGCGGCGCGGGCGCAGGCGCAGGGGCCTTCTTCGCGCAGCCGGCAACACCCAGCGCTACGCACAGGCCGACGGCTGGCAGCACGACTCGCAGGCGAGACATCGATTCGAGACTCCCGGGACGGAGAAAACAGACGACGCAGTGGGGGCGCCGCACTTTCACGACAACGCGGAAAGCGTAACGGTCACTTCGGTTAGTGTCAACGAACAGCCTGCGCGCGCAGCGTCGCGATCTCCAGCGCGAGCCGTCGTGCGTCGGCAGTGCCGGTGCGTTCACCCGCCACGAACGATTCCGAGATACGCCACGAGAGACGTCCCGACGAGGTTGCCAGTTGCGCCGCCGTGACCGGAATCTCCAATGAAAACGGGCGCGGCAGCGGATATCGGCCGATGACCACATCGCCGGTGCGGACTTCGAGCGTGGGCTCGCGATCGTAGTGTCGCGGATAGGTCCCGGTCACCTGCAGCCGGATGCCGGCATCGGCAGGTTGCACGCGTAACTCGCTCCGATCACCCACCCATCGCCACTGACGTCCGGTCGTCGTGTCGCGTTCGGGTTCGTACCACCCGGCTTCGAGCGCCACGACGGGCACCGGCATCGGTTGCCAGTCGAACTGTTCGAGGAAGATCACTTCGGGGCCCGCGGCCGGACGCGCCGCGCGAACGGTCAACGTGGCGGGGCCGGCGATCGCCGTGGCCGGTACCTGCCACGTGAAGACGAAGGGGCCGGGCGCCACGGTCACCTGCTGCTGCCACGACGTCGTGCCCGCCTCGACACTCACGGTCAGCGTCACTGTGCCTGCACCCGCAGCAGCCACATGCCGGCCGCCGACCACGAGCGAATGGTCGCGCGCACCCGACGCCGACGCGCCGGGCGACAGGAACGCCGTCGTGCCCGTCGTCGATGGCCCCTGTCCCGCAGCCGCGGCCAGGCCGGCCAGTTCGGGCGTCAGCCCCCAGCCGTCACCGAGTACCCACTGCGGTGACGACACCATGTACCAGTCGAAGGCGTGAGGTCGCATGCCGCCCAGCAGCATCGCGGCAGGGTCGGGCCACGCCATCCGCGCTTCGAGCTGGCGGCTGCGGGGATCGACCGCGACGGTGTCGCCACGGCGCGGATCGACGAGCCACCATACCGGCCGCCCGGCCTGCCAGGCGGGCAGCGCTTCCTTCCATTCGAGCGAACGCGGCGCGGGAAGGACGGCAAACGTCGGTCGCGGCGCCAATGCGGCGCGGGCACGACGCGTCTCGGCCCAGACCCGGCGATGCATCAGGACCTGCGGGGCA
Source organism: Luteitalea sp. (assembly GCA_035503395.1). GTDB lineage: Bacteria > Acidobacteriota > Vicinamibacteria > Vicinamibacterales > Vicinamibacteraceae > Luteitalea. The sequence continues at coordinate 6,801 of DATJTM010000320.1, read as the reverse complement.
TCACTTGCATCGGTCGCACTCGACTCCAGGCGGCGCAGGGCATCGTCGACCGAGACGGGTGTGGTCACGTATTGCCGGTGCGCTGTCACCGCAGTGCCCAGCGACACGAGTGCGATCACCACCAGCAGTGGCCGGAGGACCCGTGGCCAGCGACGAGCGCCAAGCACCACGAGCACGATCGTCGGAGCCACAAACGGCAGCGCGTAGCGCGTCGTCTCCGTTTCCTGGAACAGCAGGTGGTAGACCGCGTACGGGAGAGCCCCCAGCAGGAGCCACCGGGCGTGCGTGCGGTGGCGACGCAACGAGAGCACGCCGACGAGCGCGAGGATCGACACGGCGGCCGCGAGTGTCCACCCACCCCATGGCGCCACGAACGTGTCGAGTGCCGCCGTGATCAGCCGGCGTGGGGTCGGCTGGAAGGCGAGCATCGGGACGCCTTCGAGGTCTTCGCTGGCCTGCGACACGAACGCCGCCTGATACGCGGCCGGCCCGCCGGTGATGGCGACCATCGGGATCGCCCAGATCAGCACACCGGCGAGCGCCGCCGCCGCTAAGGTGATGGCCGACTTCACTCCACCCCGGCGCCAGACGACGATCGCGAGCCATGCCAGCAGCGGTACCACCAGCCAGGTGACCTGCGATCGCAAGCCGACGGCGAGTCCGCACGCCACCGCCGCCACCACGGCATCGCGTAATCGAGTCCCGACACGTGCAGCGCGCAGGATCAGCCACTGCGCCCCGAGGGCGCCGCCCAGGCCGGACATGTCACTCAGCGGACGCGCCGCCGTCAGCCAGAAGAGAGGCGCCGCGGCCGTCGCCAGCACGGCGAGCATCGGCCACGCGCTGGCCACACGGCCATCGGAGGCAGATGACGCCACCGACTGCTGCACGCCGTCGCCCGCCGGCTGCTCGAGCACCACGAGCACGCGGTACAAGGCGAGCAGCGCCAGCGCGCCCGCCAGGGCCGACAGCAGGGCCATCGCGACCGCTGCGCGGGTGGCTTCGTCCGGAACCCACGGCCCCAGAAGCGCCGCCACGGTGCGCCCGAGGACGATGAAGACCGGATACCCGGGTGGATGCGGCTGGTGCGCGGCGATGTCGTACTGCCGCAGTCCCAGCGCGAAGTTGATCGAGTCGATGTCCTCGAGGTGGCGGGTCAGCCAGCCGAGGTGCGCCGCGAAGAAAAGCGCGGCGCCGGCCAGCACGATTCGGTCGTGAGTGGCGGTGCCGCGCATGGAGGTCGGAACGCGCGGTGAGCGCGCGTTCCTGGCAGGTGCGTCAGAGACGGAAAGCGTGGGTCGGCAGGAGCGTCAGCGCGCGCCTACTCCTCCTCGTCGTCGGCCTCTTCGTCCTCGTCGTCGTCATCCCAGCCGAGGTCGTCTTCGTCCTCGTCGTCGCTCTCTTCGTCTTCGTCGTCTTCCCAGTCCTCGTCTTCGTCGTCCTCGTCGTCTTCGTCCTCGTCATCATCCTCTTCCTCTTCGTCGGCGGCCTGGAGGGCCGGGACGGCAGACGCGAGCGGCGATGAGGACTGGCCGAGGGTCACGATGAGGGCTTCGATGTCGAGGTCACGCACGTCGGTAATCTCGCGGCTCGTGGCACTGATGGACATGACGGTCTCCGCAACCTTGGGGGCGTCAACACCGGCGCCTCCGGCTGCAACGGGCGGATTATAGCGACAAGCTGCAACGGCTCGCAATCTACGCGCGGGCCCCCGCAACCGCCTCGAAGGAGAGTAACCGGAGACTGAGGGCGACGACCAGCAGCGAGGCGCCGACGTCGGCCAGCACGGCCAGCCAGAGCGACGCCAGGCCGAGCGCGGCGGCGACGATGACGGCGACTTTCAACGCGAGTGCGAGCGCCACATTGACACGCACGGTGCGCAGCGCCGCGCGTCCCAGCGAAATCGCGTAAGGGACCAGCGCGAGGTCGCGATGCATGAGCGCACCGTCGGCCGCTTCGATCGCGACGGCACTGCCGCCATCCGCTACCGCGAGGCTCACGGTTGCGGCGGCCAGCGCCGGGCCGTCGTTGATGCCGTCGCCGACCATCAGCACCGCTCCCCGACTCGCGAGTTCGCTGACGGCGGCCGCCTTGTCTTCCGGCAACAGCCGCGCGTGCCATTCGGTGATGCCCACCTCGGCCGCAGTGCGCTGCACCGCCGGCGCGTGATCGCCCGAGAGCATCGCGAGTTGCAGGCCGAGCGCACGGAGGCGCGACAGCGCCGGCGCCGCGCTCGGACGGGCGCTGTCGACGGCCTCGATTGCCAGCACCGGCGCGCCGTCGACGACGAGCACGGCGGTCGCGTCGGGGATGACCACGTCAGCGGGGAGCGCGCTGGCCAGCCAGTCGGGACGGCCGATGCGCACGTGTCGCCCGTCGACGATGCCCGACGCGCCGCGTCCGGCCACGTGTTGGACCGATTCGACCGCGAGAGGCGTGAGCCCACGCGACGTTGCCGCGTCGACAATGGCTTCGGCCAACGGGTGATGCACGCCAGCTTCGAGCGACGCCGCCAGCTGCATCGTCTCGGCCTCCGGCAGACCGCCGAGGCTCGTGACGCGGCTCAGACCGAGACGCCCTTCCGAGACGGTGCCCGTCTTGTCGAGTGCCACGATCTCCACCGATGCGAGACGCTCGAGCACGGCGCCGCCCTTCAGGAGCAGCCCACGACGCGCGGCAGCAGAGAGCGCCGACACCATGGCCACCGGCGTCGCGATCACGAGCGCACACGGGCAGGCGACGACGAGCAGCACGAGCGCACGTTCGATCCACACCGCCCACGAGCCGCCGGTGACGAGCGGTGGCAGGACGGCCATCACCGCAGCCAACCCGAGTACGACTGGCGTGTACACGGCGGCGAACCGATCGACCGTCGACTGCACCTGCGCGCGCGACGCCTGCGCCCGCTCCACCATGTGGACGATGCGGGCGACGGTCGAATCACTCGACACACGCGTCACCTCGATCGACAGCGCGCTGTCGCCGTTGACCGATCCCGCGTAGACGCTGTCGCCTGCTTCCTTGAGGACGGGCACGGACTCGCCCGTCACGGGCGCCTGGTTGACGGTACTCTCTCCGGTTCGCACGATGCCGTCGAGCGGGACCCGCGCGCCGGGGCGCACGATCACCACCTGGCCGACCGCAACCTGTTCGACCGGCACGGTCTTCGTCACATCGCCGCGCCGCAGTTCGGCCGTGGGCGGCGTCACCGTCAGCACGTCGGCGATCGCGCGCCGGGCCCTCTCCAGGCTCCGCGCCTCGAGCGCCTGCGCGATGCCGAACAGCACGAGCACGGTCGCAGCCTCGAACCACTCGTCGATCGCGAGGGCGCCGATCACCGCCACGATCATCAGCACGTGGATGTCGAGCCGCGAACCGCGCAGCGCCTTCCAGGCGCGCTGCAACGTCGCTGGCGCCGTCAACGCGATCGCGACGAGCAGCAGGCCGCGCAACAGCAGGTCCGGGCCGCCGGCGATGAAGACGGCGCCCGCTACGAGACAGCTCACAGCCGCGGCAATGATCGGCCAGGTCGACGGAGTCTCCGTCGCCGGCGCCTCGCCTCCCGCAGTGATCGGCCAGGCCCGCATGCCCGACTGCGCGACGGCCTCGGCGATCTGCCCGGTGCTCACGGTCGCGGCATCGAAATGGACGTCGAGGCGCCGGGTCAGGACGTCGGCGTTGAGCGCCCGCACGCCATCCATGGACGCCAGCCGCCGTTCGAGCAGCGCGACCTCGTTGGCGCAGCACATCTCCGGCACGTGAAACGCCTCGGCGCGGTGATCGGTGCAGAGGCGACAGACGGGTGCGTTCATCGCTGGTCTCCCTGCGGCTCGTGCACGTGACTCACCGCCTGCTGATACAGCGCCAGGATGTGCGCATCGTCGAGCGTGTAGAAGACCTGGCGGCCGGCCCGCCGGGTGCGGACCAGACGGGCGGCCCGCATCAGTCGCAATTGGTGCGAGATCGCCGACTCGCTCATGCCGACGAGCATGGCGAGATCGCTCACGCAGCGCTCGCTCACGGCCATGGCCGCGATCAGGCGGATGCGAGTCGGATCCCCAAGGACACGGAAGGTATCGGCGAGGGCTTGCGCGCTTTCGGCCGAGAGCGGCGCGTCGGCCGGACGGGCGGAGCGACGGCGACTGACCGGGACGGAGTCGCGCGAGGAACGGGTCTGGCTGGCGGGTGTCACCTGAGACATATGAGCAACTGCTCATATGTTAGCACCGGGGCCGCCGCCCCCGTTTGACCACCCCCGGTCGTGTCTCTACCATGTGGGGCTGGCCGGCCGGCGGGCGTCCTTACCCGTCGTACGGATGAAGTCAGGCCGCCACACCCGATGCCGAGGCCGGCACGGGGTTCGGGCGGACCGTTCCGGGAGAGTGACACGGTGATCGAGGTGCAGCAGCTCACCAAGCGCTACGGCCCCTTCACGGCGGTCGACGGCGTGAGCTTCAACGTGGGGAAGGGCCAGATCCTGGGCTTCCTGGGGCCCAACGGCGCCGGCAAGACCACGACGATGCGCATCCGGACCGGCTACATGCCGCCCACCGAAGGGCGCGCGACGGTAGCCGGCTTCGACCTCCAGGAACAGCCGGTCGAGGCCAAGCGCCGGATTGGCTACCTTCCTGAAACGCCGCCGCTGTACCCGGACATGACCGTCCGCGAGTACCTGCGCTTCGTCGCCCGCATCAAGGGCGTGCCCGCCCGCGAGCAGGCCGACCGCGTGTCGCAGGTGATGACGCGCACGCACGTCGCCGACATGGCCAACCGCCACTGCGGCAAGTTGTCCAAGGGGTACAAGCAGCGCGTCGGCCTGGCCCAGGCGCTGATTCACAACCCGGACGTGCTCGTGCTGGACGAACCTACCGCCGGCCTCGATCCCAAGCAGATCATCGAGACGCGCGACCTGATTCGCAGCCTCGGCGGCGACCACACGATCGTCCTGAGCACGCACATCCTGCCGGAGGTCGCCCAGACCTGCCAGCGCGTCGTCATCATCAACAAGGGTCGCGTCGTCGCCGAGGACTCGCCGGAGAACCTCACGGCACGACTGCAGGGCGCCGCCTCGGTCTACATCGAAGTGGATGCGCAGGGGGCCGACGCCACGCCGGTGCTCTCGGCCATTCCCGGCGTGACCGCCGTCAGCGTCTCCGCGCACCACGGCCCGACGACCGGCTTCGAGGTCCAGAGCGAGCGCGACATCGACATCCGTCGCCAGGTCGCGGCGGCCGTCGTCGGCGCCGGCTATGGTCTCGTCGAACTTCGCCCGATGCGCATGAGCCTCGAAGAGATCTTCCTGCAGCTGACCACCAGCGACGTGCCGGCAGAAGCCGCGCCGACTCAGGAGGTGGCCGGTGAGTAACGCCCTCTCGATCGCCCGCCGTGAGCTGCACAGCTATTTCGCGTCGCCGATCGCGTACATCATGGTCGGACTGTTCGCGCTGCTCTTCGGCTGGATGTTCTACAGCTTCCTGAGCTTCTTCAGCGAGCAGTCGCTCCGGATGTCGCAGTTCGGCATGGGCGGACCGCAGGCCCTCAACGTCAACGAGATGCTGATCCGTCCGCTGCTGCTGCAGGCCGGCATCATCATCCTGATCTTCATCCCGACGCTGACGATGCGCAGCTTCGCCGAGGAGAAGCGCAGCGGCACCATCGAGCTGCTGCTCACCTCGCCGCTGACCGACTGGGAGATCGTCATCGGCAAGTTCCTGGGCGCGTTCGGCCTGTACGCCACGATGCTGGGGCTGAGCGCGCTGAACCTGATCTGGCTCTTCGCCTACGGTGATCCGGAGCCGATTCCCATCGCGACCGGTTATCTCGGGCTGCTGCTGCTCGGTGCGGGCTTCATCGCGATCGGCCTGTTCCTGTCGAACCTGACGCGCAACCAGATCGTCGCCGGACTCCTCACCTACGCCGTCCTCCTCATGCTGCTGCTCGTGGCATGGGTCGGCGAAGGGGCCGGACCGATTGGCCGGGCCGTCGTCTCGGCGTTGTCGATGTTCAGCCACTTCGAGGACTTCTCGAAGGGCGTCATCGACACGACGCATCTCGTCTACTACCTGAGCGTGATTGCGTTCGGGCTCTTCCTCACGGCCCGATCGGTGGACGCCGATCGGTGGCGCGGGTAACCGCCCGCCTTCGCCAAGACTCCGGCGCGCAAGAGGACTCCGCTTCATGTCTCGCTTCGTCAACGTTCTCGGCTGGGTCGGCACCGCCCTGGTGGTCGCCGCCGTCGCCACACGTTTCGTCCGTCCCGAACTGCAGACCGTGTGGCAGCGGCTGGCCATCGCCGGCCTCGTCGTCGTGTTGCTGTACCTGGCGACGCAGTGGCGCGAGTTCGCCGCGATGTGGTCGCGGCGCAGCACGCGCGCCGGCGCGCTCACGTCGGCCAGCGTCCTGCTCCTCCTCGCGATTCTCGTCGGCATCAACTACGTCGCCACCCGCAAGCACAAGCGCTGGGATTTCACCGAGGGCGGGCAGTTCACGCTGTCTGACCAGAGCCGCAAGGTGCTCGAGAGCCTGAAGGCGCCGGTGAACGTCAAGGTGTTCGCGAAGGACAATGAGTTCCCGCGCTTCCGTGATCGCCTCGACGGCTATACCTACGTGTCGCCACAGGTGAAGGTCGAGTACATCGACCCCGACAAGCAGCCGGCCGTGGCGCGGCAGTGGCAGGTGCAGAGCTACGGCACGATCGCCGTCGAGCACGCCGGCCGCATCGAGCGCATCACGACCGACGGCGAGCAGGACATCACCAACGCCATCGTCAAGGCGGTGGAAGGCAAGGAACTGAAGGTCTAC
>DATJTM010000319.1:0-5968 GCA_035503395.1 Luteitalea sp. | reverse complement strand
CGTCCGGAAGGCGTTCCCGTATCTCAACTACGAGACCTACGACTTCGCGGTGGCGAGCCAGGAGGCCGGCGACGTTTACGCCCGCTACCTGACGCGCGTCGCCGAGATGCGCGAGAGCTGGAAGATCTGCAAGCAGGCGATCGCGCGCATCACGCCGACCGGTGAATGGGGCATAGACGATCCCCGCATCGTGCCGCCGCCCAAGGACAAGGTCTATTCGGAGATGGAAGCGCTCATCCAGCACTTCCTGATCTACTCGCAGGGATTCACCGTGCCGGCCGGCGACGCCTACGTGCCGATCGAAGGGCCGCGCGGTGAGCAGGGCTTCTATGTCGTCTCGGACGGCACCAACCGGCCGGTTCGCGTCAAGTCGCGGCCGCCGACCTTCCTGGCGCTGCAGGCGCTGCCACGGCTGATTGCCGGTGGCCTGATTGCCGACGTGATCGCGGTGATCGGCTCGGTGGACGTGGTGATGGGGGATTCGGATCGATGAGTTTCCATCCGCAGATGCCCTACGGCGAGGGCTGGCACAAGAGCGAGCGCTTCACGCCGGAGGCCGGGCCGGAGTTCGCCTTCACGCCGGAGCACCGCGCGCAGCTCGAGGAGCTGTGCACGCACTACCCGCCGGAGCGCCGCAAGTCGGCGATCATCTCGGCCCTGTACATGGTGCAGGCGCAGCAGGGGCACATCACCGGCAACGCGATGCGTCACGTGGCCGAGGTGATCGGCTGCACGCCCGCCGACGTCGAGGACGTGGTCACCTACTACGTGATGTTCTTCACCAGGCCGGTGGGGAAGTACGTGCTGCAGGTCTGTCGCACCCTCTCGTGCGCGCTCAACGGCGCCGAGAAGGTCACCGCCGAACTGTGCAAGCACCTGCACGTCAAGCCGAACGAGACCTCGGCCGACGGGCTGTTCACGGTGATGGAGTTCGAGTGCCTCGGGGCCTGTGACCGCGCGCCCGTGATCATGGTCAACAACGAACACTGGGCCGAGCACCAGACGCCCGATCGCGTCCCGGCCCTGGTCGACGGCCTGCGCACGCAGGGCCTGGCGTCGCTCGGCGGCTGCCACCTCGTGAAGGAGCGCGCGTAACCATGTTCGAACCGGTCCTCACGAAGTACGTCAACGAGCCGAACGGGCACACCCTGGACTTCTACGTCCAGCACGGCGGCTATCAGTCGATGCGCACGGCGCTCGGCATGACGCCCGACGCGATCGTCGACGTCGTCAAGAAGTCGGGCCTGCGTGGTCGCGGCGGCGCCGGCTTCCCGACCGGGTTGAAGTGGTCCTTCGTGCCCAAGGACATTCCGAAGCCGAAGTACCTCTGCATCAACGCCGACGAGAGCGAGCCGGGCACCTTCAAGGACCACGTGCTGCTCGAGCGCAATCCGCACCTGTTGTTCGAGGGCTGCGTGATCGCCTGCCGCGCGATTGGCGCCAAGACCTGCTACATCTACATCCGCGGCGAGTTCTACCACCTGCAGCGGCAGATGGAAGCCGAGTTGGACAAGGCGCGTGCCGCCGGCTACATCGGCAAGAACATCCTCGGCACCGGTGAGGACTGCGACATCTGGATCCATCGCGGTGCCGGCGCGTACGAGGCCGGTGAAGAGACCGCGCTGATCGAGTCGCTCGAAGGCAAGCGCGCCCAGCCCCGCCTCAAGCCGCCGTTCCCCGCCGTCGTCGGCCTCTACGGCTGCCCGACCGTGGTGAACAACGTCGAGACCATCTGCAACGTGCCGGTGATCATCGAGAAGGGCGCCGAGTGGTATGCCGCCATCGGTCCCGAGAAGAACACCGGACCGAAGCTGTTCTGCATCAGCGGCCACGTCAAGAAGCCGGGCGTGTACGAAGGCCCGATGTCGATGACGCTGCGTGAGCTGATCTACGACCACGCCGGCGGCATCCGGGAGGACCGGAAGATCAAGGCGATCATCCCCGGCGGGTCGTCGACGCCGGTGCTGCTGCCCGACAAGCTGGACACGCCGCTCTCCTTCGACGGGATGGTCGCGGCTGGCTCGATGCTCGGCTCGGCGGCGGTCATCGTCATGGACGAGACCACCAGCATGGTGTGGGTCGCCAAGAACCTGATCCACTTCTACAAGCACGAGTCCTGCGGCAAGTGCACGCCCTGCCGCGAGGGCGTCGACTGGCTGTTCAAGATCCTCGACAAGATCGAACGCGGCGATGGCGAACCGCGCGACGTCGAGTTGCTGCTCAGCGTGTGCGACAACATCGGCGGCAAGACGCTCTGCCCGTTCGGCGACGCCGAGATCGCACCGGTGATCAGCACCATCCAGCATTTCCGCGACGAGTACGAGACGTACATCCGGACGGGCGAGTCGCCCGTGCACAGCGACTTCCGCGCGACCGAGCCGGTCGGCGCCCACTAACGACAGCGACCCGTGCCGACGATCGACTCCGCCCTCGTCTTCCAGATCTCGCTGATCCTGGTCGTCTTCTTCGCGCTGCAGATTTCGGCAGCGGTGCTCGTCTATCTCGAGCGCAAGATCGCCGGCTGGGCCCAGCAGCGTGTCGGCCCCAACCGCGTGGGGCCGCTCGGCCTCCTGCAGCCACTGGCCGACATCGTCAAGCTGATCTTCAAGGAGGAGCTGCGGCCCAAGGCGGCCGACACCTGGCTCTTCTACCTCGCGCCGATCCTGTCGGCGACCACGGCGTTTGCCGCCTTCGCGGTGATTCCGTTCGGACCGCCGACGACGCTGTTCGGGCTGCTGGACCGTCCGGTGCCGCTGCAGGTCGCGGACCTGAATGTAGCCGTCCTCGTGGTCTTCGCGATCACCTCGATGGGTGTGTACGGCATCGTGCTCGCCGGCTGGGCCTCCAACAGCAAGTACTCGCTCCTCGGCGGGCTGCGCAGCTCGGCGCAGATGATCAGCTACGAGCTGGCCTACGGCATGTCGCTCGCGTCGGTGCTGGTGATTGCCAACACGCTGTCGCTGCGCGACATCGTCGACCAGCAGGCCGGCGTGTGGTGGGTGGCTGGTTTCCTGCCGGTGCCGCAGTGGTACGTGTTCCTCGCCCCCGTCGCCTGCTTCATCTTCTTCGTCGCCGGCATCGCCGAAACCAACCGCGCGCCGTTCGACTTCCCGGAAGCGGAGCAGGAACTGGTCGCCGGGTACCACACCGAATACAGCTCGATGTCGTTCGCGCTGTTCTTCCTCGCCGAATACGTGAACATGGTGACCGCGTCGGCGGTGACGGTGAGCCTGTTCCTCGGTGGCTTCTACATGCCGTTCCTGCCCGACTGGCTCGGCCCGCTCTGGTTCCTGATGAAGCTGGCCGTGCTGCTGTTCATCTACATCTGGCTGCGGTGGACCCTGCCGCGCTACCGCTACGACCAGTTGATGGACTTCGGCTGGAAGCGGTTGCTGCCGATCTCCATCGTCAATTTGCTGGTGACGGCGGCCGGCGTTCTCTACTGGAGCTGAGATCGTGACGCCCTGGCTCTTCTACCTGTTCGCCACGATCACGGTGCTCTGCTCGCTGGCCGTCATCGGGCAGCGCAACCCGATGCACAGCGTGCTGCTGCTGATCGGATCGTTCATCGCCCTGGCCGGCCTGTACGTCGGCCTGGATTCACCGTTCGTTGCCGTCACGCAGATCGTCGTCTACGCCGGCGCCATCATGGTGCTGTTCCTGTTCGTGGTGATGCTGCTCAACGCGCCGCGCGAGGACGTGGCGCCTGGCGCGCAGGTGCCGATTCCCGGCGGCATCAAGGCGTTCGGCAGCGTGCTGGCGGTCGGCATGGCGGCCACGCTGCTGTGGGCGCTGAGCAAGCTCGTCTCGACGCCGTTCACGCAGGACGCGCAGGCCGGCGCCCGGGTCGCGTCGGTGCGCGACATCGGCATCATGATCTTCCGCGACCACGCCTTCGCGTTCGAGGTCACCTCCATCCTCATCCTCGTGGCGATGGTCGGCGCAGTCGTGCTGGCCAAGAAGACCGTCTGAGGCCTGACCAGCGATGACGCCCATCACCCTGAACCATTACCTGCTTCTCTCCGCGGTGCTCTTCAGCATCGGGACGGCCGGCATCTTCCTGCGCCGCAACCTGATCACGCTGCTGCTGTCGGTGGAGATCATGCTCAATGCGGTCAACCTGACCTTCGTGGCGGTCGGCCGGTTCAATGGATCGGTCGAGGGGCAGATCATCACGTTCTTCGTGATGACGGTCGCCGCGGCTGAAGCGGCGGTGGGCCTGGCCATCGTCATCGCCCTGTTCCGGCATCGGGAGACGTTGACGCCCGATGCCTTCACCTCCCTCAAGTGGTAGGGCGACCAGACGCGATGCTGCTGTTCATCATCCTTGCCCCGTTCATCGGGTTCCTGATCAACGCCACGCTCGGCAAGCGCCTCTCCAAGGGCGTGTCGGGCGGTGTCGCCGTCGCGGCCATGGTCGTCGCGTTCGGCATCTCGCTGGCGTCGGCCGCGCAGATCTTCGGTGCGCCGGTCGAGCAGCGGGTCATCGAGCAGACGGTCTTCACCTGGTTCACGTCGGGTGACTTCTCGGTGCCGTTCACGCTGCGGCTCGACCCGCTGTCGACGCTGATGATCCTCGTCGTCACCGGCATCGGCTCGCTGATTCACCTGTATTCGACCAGTTACATGTCGGAGGAGCGCAGCAGCGAATACGCGCGCTACTTCTCCTACCTGAACCTGTTCGCGGCGTTCATGCTCACGCTGGTGCTCGGCGCCAGCTTCCCGATCATGTTCGTCGGCTGGGAAGGGGTCGGGCTCTGCTCGTACCTGCTGATCGGCTTCTGGTTCACCAAGAAGTCGGCGAGCGACGCCGGCAAGAAGGCGTTCGTCGTCAACCGCATCGGCGACTTCGCATTCATCCTCGGCATGTTCGGCGCCTTCGTGACGTTCGGCACGCTGGACTTCCGGGAGATCGCCCTCAAGGTCGCGTCGCTGCCCGTCGAAGTGCACTGGGGCATCCTGTCGGCGACGACGCTGCTGTTCTTCATCGGCGCCACCGGCAAGTCGGCGCAGATTCCGCTCTACATCTGGCTGCCGGACGCCATGGAAGGCCCGACGCCGGTGTCGGCCCTCATCCACGCGGCGACGATGGTGACGGCGGGTGTGTACATGATCGGCCGTAACGCCGAGCTGTTCGCGCACGCGCCGCAGACCCTGCAGATCGTCGCGGTGATCGGTGCGCTGACGGCGCTGATGGCCGGCACGATCGGGCTGGTGCAGAACGACATCAAGCGCGTGCTCGCGTACTCGACGGTGTCGCAGCTCGGGTACATGTTCCTGGCGATGGGCGTCGGCGCGTATTCGGCCGGCGTCTTCCACCTCTACACGCACGCGTTCTTCAAGGCCCTGATGTTCCTCGGGTCCGGCTCGGTCATCCACGCGATGGCGGGGGAGCAGGACATGCGGAAGATGGGCGGGCTGAAGAAGTACATGCCGATCACGTACTGGACGTTCGTGATCGGTGCGGCGGCGATTGCCGGCGTCCCCGGGCTGGCTGGCTTCTTCAGCAAGGACGAGATCCTCTTCCAGACCTTCTACACGGGACACACCGGACTGTGGGCGATCGGTGCGCTCACCGGCCTGCTGACCGCTTGCTACATGTTCCGGCTGATCTTCATGACGTTCCACGGACCGGAGCGCTTCGAGATCGGCGCCGGCCACGGGCACGGGCATGACGACCATGGGCACGCCGCCCCCGCGCATGCGGCTCACGGCGACGCACACGGGCACGACGACCACGATCACGGACATGGCGGCCACGGCCATCACGGCGCGCCGCACGAGTCGCCCTGGGCGATGGCGCTGCCGCTGGTGTTGCTCGCCGTCGGATCGGTGGCGGCCGGCTACGTCGGCGTGCCGCACGCCCTCGGTGGCAGCAATGCGATCGAGACCTTCCTGCATCCCAGCTTCCACCCGGCGTCGGTGCACGGCGCCGCTGTGGCCGGCGCGCATGCCCCGGCGGCGACGG
>DATJTM010000318.1:0-9582 GCA_035503395.1 Luteitalea sp. | reverse complement strand
GGCTTGATGTGCAGCAGTTCGGCGGCGCGCTTCTGCACGCCGCCCGCCGCCTCCAGCGTCGTCTCGATGAGGCGCCGCTCGAAGTCGCCCGTGACTTCCTTGAAGGAGATGCCTTCGGGCGGCAGCACGAAGTTGGGAAGCTGGAACCGTCGCGTGGAGCGGACCGTGTCCGGGATCAGGTCCGGGCCGATGCGCGAGCCGGGGCACAGCACCACGGCGCGCTCGATCACGTTCTCGAGTTCGCGGACGTTGCCCGGCCAGTCGTAGTCCAGCAAGAGATCGAGCGCCTCTGGAGCCAGTTCGAGATCACGGCGGTTGTTCTCCTCACCGTACTTCTCGAGGAAGTGCTGCACGAGGAGCGGGATGTCTTCCTTGCGGGCCCGCAGCGGCGGCAGGTTCACCGTGATGACGTGCAGGCGGTAGTACAGGTCCTCACGGAACCGCCCATCGTCGACCATCGTGCGCAGGTCGACGTTGGTCGCGGCAATGATGCGGACGTCGACCTTGATGGTCTCGACGCCGCCGAGGCGCATGAACTCGCGCTCCTGAATCACGCGCAGCAGCTTGGCCTGCGTCTCGAGCGGCACGTTGCCGATCTCGTCGAAGAAGATGCTGCCCTTGTCGGCGACTTCGAAGAGTCCCTTCTTCGGGGCGATCGCACCCGTGAAGGCGCCCTTCACGTGGCCGAAGAGGTTGCTCTCGAGCAGGTCGGGCGGCAGGTTGCCGGAATTGACGGTGACGAAGGCCTTCTCCGCCCGCAGCGAGTTGTTGTGGAGCGCTCGCGCGACCAGTTCCTTACCGGTGCCGCTCTCGCCGTAGACGAGGACGGTCGAACGGCTCGGGGCTGCCTGGATCACCAGGTCGAATACCTGCCGCATCTTGCCGCTGCGGCCGATGATGTTGGCGAACTTGGAGCCCTGGCTCTGCAGGTTCTGCTTGAGGATGCGGTTCTCGCGGGCGAGCCTGGTGCGCTCGACCGCGTTGCGCAACACCGCCGCGAGTTCATCGTTCTTGAACGGCTTGGTGATGTAGTCGAAGGCGCCGCGCTTCATTGCCGACAGCGCGGTCTCGACCGATTCGAACGCCGTCACCATCACGACGGGCAGATCCTCGTCCATCGCCTTGAGTTCGGCGAGGACGGCCAGGCCGTCGATGCCCGGCATCATCACGTCGACGACGGCGGCGTCGAACGAGGCGGCACGCGCCAGCTCCAACCCCTCGATGCCGTTGACCGCAAGGCGCACGTCGTAGCCCTCGCGCGTCAGCAGCGCTTCGAGGACCTCGCGCATCACCTCCTCGTCATCGATGACGAGAATCGTTCCTCGGGCAGTCGCCATTGCCTGCTTTCGTCTCCCGCCTCAGCGGGGATGGGCCCCGGACGCCTCGGGTCGGGCCGAGGCCAGGGGCGGGAAGGACAAGGTGAACCGCGTGCCCTGCCCCACCTGACTGTCGCACACGATGGTCCCTTCGTGCTCCTGCACGATGCCGTACGTGATCGACAGCCCGAGACCGGTACCCTGCCCGATCGGCTTGGTGGAGAAAAACGGGTCGTAGATGCGCGCCAGATGCTCGGCTGGTATGCCGGCTCCCGTGTCACTCACCTCGACCACGACCATGCCGTCGATCCGATGAGTGGCAATCGTCACCCAGCCGCCCTTGGGCATGGCATCGCGCGCGTTGAGGAAGAGGTTGAGAAAGACCTGTTGCAGCTTGTGCTCGACCGCCCGGACGACCGGCACCTCGGCCTGCAGTTCTTTGCGGACCTGCACGCTCGCGGTGCGGAACTGGTGCTCGAGCAGTGACAGCACGTCGTTGATCACGACGTGCAGGTCGACCGGCCCGGTCTCGCCCTGAACGGGCCGCGACAGGTGCAGCAGGCTGTTGACGATCTTGGCGGCGCGGAACGTCTGCCGCTCGATCTTCTCGAGCAGTCGCGTCCGGGGATCATCCGGGTCGGCCTGATCGAGCAAGAGCTGCGTGAAGCTCGAGATGCCGGTCAGCGGCGTGTTCACCTCGTGGGCCACGCCGGCCGCCAGCAGGCCAATCGACGCCATCTTCTCGGAAATCTGCAGCTGCTCCTCGAGCTGGACACGCGAGGTGATGTCCTCGAGCATCAGCACCGAGCCGGCCTGGTCGGTCGACGCGGTGCGCAGCGGCAGCATCGACGCATTCACCAGGCGCTTGCGCGCGCCGTCGGCGTGGCGCGACACCAGCGGCGTGCGATAGACGGTCGCCGCTTCGGTGCCACCGCGCTCGGCCATGCGCACCGCCGCGAGGAACTCCGGATCGAACAGCTCGTCGATGCGTCGGCCGACGGCATCGGCGACGGCGACGCCCGCAATCTCCTCCATCGCCGGATTCCAGTGCAGCACGACGCCGTCGAGGTCGATCACGAGCAGGCCGTCCTGCAGCGACTGCACGACGTTCTCGCTGAACTCGCGCATGCGGTTCAGCTCGTCGGCCTTCTCGCGCAGGGCCTGGTAGAGGCGCCCGTTCTCGATCGCGGTCGCGACCTGCGCGGCCACCGCGTTGAGAAGCGTCAGGTCTTCCGAACTCAACGGCTCACCGCTCGGGCGCGAGCCGAGTCCGATGACGGCAATCGGGCCGTCCTTGGCGAGGCACGGCACGAAGTAGTGCAGACCGTGGTCGCGCCAGAAGCGGACCTCCTCGGCGGCGAAGCGACGCACCGTGAACGGGTCGTCGAGGCTGACCACCTGGCCGCTCTCGATGCGCGTGCCGATGCCGGAGAAGCGACGCAGCACCGGGACCGCATCGATGGCGGTGCCGACGGCACGATGGGCGAGGAAGCCTTCGTCGCTCGCCGACGCAGACGCGACGAACAAGGTCACGTGATCGACGCCGAACGTATCGGAGAGACGCTGCACGAGTCGATCGGTCAAGCGATCGAGGTCGAGGTCGGCGTTCAGGTCGCGCGCGAACGCCAGCAGCGCTCGCCGGTAGTCGTAGCGATCGCGGTAGTGCGCGTAGTCGAGCACCGTCTGGATGCCGTTCTTGACCACCGGCGCCAGCAGCACCACGAGCAGCGTCGCCAGGATGGCGATGACCGAGTTGTGCTGCTCGGACCCGCCGAGGAACATCTCGCTCGCAAGCCGCAGCGTAATCGTGTAGATCGTCGCGATCGCCGCCAGCACCGTCGCGTAGACGACGGTGCGCTTGATGATCACCTCGACGTCCATCAGCCGGTAACGGACGACCGCCGACGCGAAGGCCAGCGGTACCAGCGCGAGCAGCACGACGAGCACGCCCAGCACGTCCCATGGCTGGTAACCGAGTGCGTAGGGCAGCCCGTAGAACAGCGCGAACGGCAGGGCGCCCGCCATCGTGCCCCACACGATCCAGCGCAGCTGCCGGCGCGCGGTCACCGAGCGCAGCTGACCGAGCGTGCGCGTCATGATCGTCTGGCCGACGACGAGCGCCGCGACCAGTTGCAGCATCTCGAGCCGGTCGAGGGCGACGATCCACTGCTCCAGCGAGTCGCCGCCGATGCCGACCTGCGACAGCACCGACACCCGCGCCAGCCCCAGCACGATCGCGGGCAGGTACAGGAACGGCATGACCCGGCGGCCGCTCGCCGACTTCGCCCAGCCGTCGTGCCGCTCCGGGAAGACCAGCGCGAAGTGCACGAACAGCGGCGCCAGGGCCAGCATCGCGACGACGTCGCCCCAGTAGAAGACCCAGTCGAGACGATCGAGCCGGCCGCTGTACGAGAAGCCGCAGACGCCGAAGAAGGCGACGGTCAGCCAGAAGAAGTGCAGCGTCGCCGGGTCGCGGGGCCGCTGGACGCGAACCGAACAGCCGACCAACAGCGCGAAGATCGCCACCGCCGCCAGTGCGTAGTACAGCAGGCGGGCGCCGTCGGCCACCGGCTCGAGGTCGATGCGAATCGGCCGCTCGGTCCCGGCGCGCGAGACGATGTAGGAGAGCGGCTGGCCGCGCAGGGTGCCGTGCTGGGCGTCGAGGACCTGCTCGACCCGGTCGATACCGCGGCCATTGATGGCGACGAGCACGTCGCCGCGATGCACGCCGGCCCTCGAGCCTGCCCCTTCGTCGCCCACCTGTGCCGCGACGACGCCTTCAGCCCTTGCTTCCCACAGGATCCCGTCCTCGACCTCGACCCACGAAAAGCGGACGGTGATGTTGGCCACGACCAGCGCCAGCAGCAGCGCGGTGACGCCCACGGCCAGCGCGGCCCGGCCCCACTGCATGGAGCGCGGCCCTTCAGGGGGCGATGGCCAGAGTCCGTCGGTCATGAGATGGCTGAGGACACGCGAGGCAGACGTCACCGACCGCGACGACACGTGTCACCTAGCCGATAGCAAACGGTGTTCCAGAGAACGACGCGCATCAGGGCCTTCAGAAGTCGCGAAAATGGCGGAAAACAGGCCAATCCTGGCGCTGTTCTCTACCTTCCTGGCGACGCGTCCGAGGATCGGGATCGGTGCTACAGAATAATGGATTCGGCCTCGGGCAGGCCTGTTCTGCAGTGTCCGGGACGGGGCTGGCGTCGGCGGGCGCCGACGCGAAACGGCCTCAGAACTTGACGAGCACGCCGCCGACGATGCGCTTCGGCGGCCGCACGACGAGGAGCTCGTCGTAGAGCGAACCGATGCCGTCGCCGTCGCGGAACATGTTGCGGACCGCCACCACGAACTCCCAATCGGCGCCGGTCGCCGCGAGGAACGGCAGCCGCTGGGAGACCTGCACGTCGAAGCGCGCGTCAGTCGCCGCGTCGGCCAGCAACGGGCTGCGACGGGCGAAGGCCGAATTGACCTTGTAGATGGCCGTCACCCGGGTGGCCGTTTCGGGCACGTCGGTGACGACACGGGCGGTGACGTCGTGGATGCGCTCGCGACCGACCCGGTCGGCCGAGGGCGCCATCACGGCAATCACGCCGCGATCGCCGGTGCCGAACCACTGCGCACGGGCGACGGTGTACTCGACCCCGCCGCGGAACCGCGGACCGGCGTCGTGCGACACGCCGAACACCCAGCCGCCGGCCGTGAGATTGCCGCCGTTGGCCACGGCGTAGTGCCCGAGGTCGGGCGCCGCGCCGACGGCGCCGACGCCGAACATCGCCACCAGCTGGTTGTCGACGGTTTGCTCGAAGCGGCGGACGTTGAGCAGGAACTGACCGATCTGGCGATCGAGCCCGACCTCGACGTGGCGCGTGCGCTGCGCACTGAGCCGGCCGTCGCGCGAGGCCGACGTGAACGTGCGCTGCGGCGGCATCGAGAAGGCCGACAGGTTCCGCGCGTCGAACTCCTCGGCGCCGGGCGCCAGCATCTGCTGGGTGACGGCGACGCGCACCCACGTCTTCTCGAGCGGCGAGACCGACGTCGACACACTCGGGCTCATCAACGTGGGCCGATCGAGGTAGTCGTGGTACGCGTACCGGGTGCCGTAGGTGACCACGGCACGGCGGTGCAGGCGCCAGGTGTCGAACGCGTGAATCGACCCGGCTGCGCGACGACGCTCCGGCACGCTGACGAGCGCCGCCGGCGTGTCGTCCGAGAAGCTCTGGAGCGCGAACGACGCGCCGAGATCGAGCGCGTGGCGCGATTCGGTCGGGCGGATGTAGTTGCCGGCGACGATCCACGACGACATGTCGCCGCGACCGATGGCGCCGCGCACCGACCAGGCGCCGGTGTTGCCGATCGGCGCCCCGACCGTCGCAAACGCCACGCCCGCCGGGCCCTGCGCCCACTCCGTCTCCTCACCCGATCCGCCATCGTCGAAGGCAGTGGCCGTGAGGAACTGGATTTGTCCGGACAGCGACGCGTCGCCGAAGAATGACGACGTGCCGCGAGCCGACGCTTCGCGGGCGGCGGTGACGCCGAAGCGCTCCTCCAGCCAGTCGATGTCGTCCTGCACGGCGTCGAGCGCGAGCTGCCCCTGCGTTTCGCGCAGGACCGACCGCTTCATGTGGCGAAGACGCCAGAGCCGTGGGTTGTGTTCGTGGTCGTCAGCGCCGGACTTGCCGCCCGGGGCCGGCGCGATCGTGGTCGTCCCGCCAAACCCGGCGGCAATCACCGGCTGGGTGACGTCGGCGTCGGCGCCAGCCTCGGTCGGCGGGAGCGCCGTGCCTTCGAGGCGCGCCAGGCGGACGATGTGGCGGGCGCTCGAGGCCGGCGCGACGTCGATGAACTCGCGGGTGGAGGCGCGATAGCCGGCCCGCTGCGCCCGCACCAGATAGGTCCCGACGGGCACGGCCGCGAAGACGAAGCGGCCGGAACGGTCGGTGACGCCGAACAGGGTGTCGGGGCCGATGGCGGACACGGCGACGCCGGGAATCGGCAGGCCGTTGTGGTCGGTGACGACGCCTTCGATGCGGCCGGCGACCAGATCGACACCCGGAATGACGGCGGCAATCCCGGCGTGCGCGCGTGCCTGCACGAGCGGCTGCGCACTCGCCTGTGAGGCGAGACTCAAGCCGAGCGCGACCGCCGACAGCGTCACCGTCCGGGACATGGCCACTCCAGTGGCAACTCCTGAAACGACCCTGCGGGCCCGAGGGCCCGCCCGGTGCCGCTTCACCTTCCGCCGCGACTAGGAGCCGGCGACCGCGAAGGCGACGTCGTGGGTCAGGGACTTGCCGGTCTTATTGTCCGTCACTTTGATGTTCAGGCGGTAGTCCCCCGCCTCGAACGCCGACGCCGGGACGTTCAGGCTGCCAACGAGCTGGTGTCCCTGGGCGGTGTCGAAGCCCGGAGGGAGGGTTTCGCTGTTCAACTTCTGCGGCGCCACGCCACGGTACTTGGCCTCGCCGACCGGCCCCTTCTTGAACGGCTGCCACTCGACGGTGACGTCGGGCTTCTTGTCGTCGCCGAGCTGCACGCCGTAGATGATGAAGAACACCGAGAGTTCGTCGGCAGGCGTGAACTTGCCTTCGGGCGGCAGCGGCGCCAGTTCGAGGTTGCCGATGACGTACGGCTTCATCTTCTGGGCCTCGCCGGACGGCACTTCGGTCAACTGCGTGACCTTGTTGGCCACGAACACGCTGGAGAGCTGGAAGTCGTTGCTCCAGTAGTTCGGGACGGTGACCTGGGCCTTGTGGACCGCCACCTTCATCGGGCCCGGCGCAGCGGCGGCGTCCTTGACGACGACCGCGACGTAGGCGTCGTAGTCACCGGCGTTGACGCTGAACGGCCGGCTGAAGGTCAGCGGACCACCGGCCCCACGCGGCGTGGCGGTGAGGTCGTAGTAGTCCTCCCAGGGATACTCGACGCCCGACACGGCCTGTCCGGCCAGGTCCTGTGCTTCCTTGCCCTTCTTCTTCTTGTCCTGCTTTTCCTTTTCCTTGCGGGCCTTCTCGTCGAGCACCGGCGGGGCGGCGGGCGGCTTGGCGCCGCGCGGCGTCAGCCGCACGTAGACGCCGAGATTGGCGCCCTGCCCGAGCACCCCGGGCTGCAAGGTCACCGTGAATGGCGCGTAGATCTTGTTGTCGGAGGCCTTGAGGTAGTCCACCGCCAGGGTCATCGCCACGGTCGTCGCCGGGTCGGCGGTCACCGAACGGGCGACGGGATCGGCGGTATAGACGGTGGTGCCGGCCGCGCCTTTCATCGCCTCGTCGGTCGAGCCGACCAGCGAATCCACAGCCGCCTGCTTGGGATCGGCGGCCGCCGCTTTCTTGTCGTCCTTCTTCTGAGCGGCAGCCGGATCGGCGGCGAGCACGACGGCAAGCCCTACGGCGAGCCAGGTCATCTGAGCAGTCAGTCGCATGCGGTCACTCCCAAACGATGAATCATATGTGCGACGTCCGACCGGGCCAAACCGCAATCTTGACGACGGCAACAGGACGAAAAGGTCGAAAAGGGCCAAAAGGTCAACACGCTCGCGGCTGAACGGGCGGAAACGGTTGCTGTCGCCGCCCCCAAGGCCTTCTTGCCCTTCTTGCACTTGTGGCACTTTTCGCCCTTTTGCGTTGTTTCGTGCTTTTCGAACCTTTGCCGTGTGCAGATCGATAGAATCGCCGACACGCTGACGCGAGGCGGTGGGCGACCCATCGGGGGCCGGCCGGAGCCGCACCGCATTTCCCGCCCCACGGGGCGACAGGCGCGCAGTCCACTCCGGAGGGCCGGATGAACGGCTGACGCGCACGGAACCGTGCCCATGCTCAACGACTCGCTCGTGATCGTCCTGGCTGGAGGGGTCGGCGAACGTCTCTTCCCCCTGACCAAGGAACGCGCCAAGCCGGCGGTCTACTTCGGCGGACCGTATCGCATCATCGACTTCACGCTCAGCAACTGCATCAACGCCGGGCTTCGCCGCATCTTCATCGTCACGCAGTACAAGAGCCTGTCGCTCAATCGCCACATCCGGATGGGCTGGAGTGTGGTCGCCGAGGAACTCGGAGAATTCATCGAGATCCTGCCGCCGCAGAAGCGCGTGAGCGACAACTGGTATCTGGGGACGGCCGACGCCGTGTACCAGAACCTGTATTCGGTCGTCCGCGAAGCACCCAAGCGGGTGGTCATCCTCTCGGGCGACCACATCTACAAGATGGACTACTCGAAGATGCTGCGCTGGCACATCGAGAAGGGCGCCGCCGCGACGGTGGCGACCTACGAGGTGCCGGTCGAGGAAGCAGCGAAGCGCTTCGGGGTCATCCAGGTCGACGAGGAAGAGCGCCTGATCGGCTTCGAGGAAAAGCCGGCCGAGCCCAAGCCCATTCCGGGCATGCCGGGCGTGGCGCTCGCGTCGATGGGCATCTACGTCTTCGAGGCCGACGTGCTGATCCGCGCGCTCGAAGAAGATGCCGGCCGCGACAGCAAGCACGACTTCGGCAAGGACATCCTGCCGTCGCTGATCGGCAACGCGCCGGTCTACTCGTACCGCTTCTCGGACGAGAACAAGAAGGCCAACAAGTACTGGCGCGACATCGGCGAGCTCGACGCCTACTACGAGGCCAACATGGACCTCGTGCAGGTCAATCCGGACTTCAACCTCTACGACCCGGAGTGGCCGATTCGGACCTGGATGCCGCAGGCGCCGCCGGCCAAGTTCGTGTTCGACGACGAGGGCCGGCGCGGCCATGCGCTCGACTCGATCATCTCGTCGGGGGTGATCGTGTCCGGCAGCAACGTCCGCGGCAGCATCCTGTGCCCGAACGTCCGCGTCCACAGCTACTGCGACATCGACCGCAGTATCCTTATGCCTGGCGTGCGGGTTGGCCGCCACGCCCGGATCCGCAACGCGATCATCGACCGCGACGTGTTCATCCCGCGCGGTGCGGTCATCGGCTACAACCTGGAAGAAGATCGCAAGCGGCACGCCGTCACCGCCAAGGGGGTGGTGGTCGTGACCACCGACGACGAGCCGTTCGTCCAGACGCCGGAAGACGACCAGCGGCAGCGCGAGCAGGAAGCCGACGCGCGCGGCCACAGCTAAGACGTATCACCGCCGGCCTTCGGCCTTCGGCCGTGGGCCTTCGGATCACACCCGGTTCCCGGTTCCCGGTTGCCGGTTCCCGATCAGGGCGCAGGAGTTTTTGACAGTGATCATCAAGCAGGTCATCGGACGCGAGATTCTCGACTCGCGCGGCAATCCCACGGTCGAAGTCGA
>DATJTM010000317.1:0-3334 GCA_035503395.1 Luteitalea sp. | reverse complement strand
CGCCGGTGGCGGACAGCCCTTGCAACGCACCTTCACCGGCGACACGTCATCGGCACCGAAGCCGAGGGCCCAGAGCAGCCGCGTGGCCGCGACCTCGGCGAAGACCTCGCCGTTGTCGCGCCCGTACTTCACCTTCACGCGCTCGCCACCTGGCAGTTCGCAGATGAACTTCGGCGTGTTGCCGCCGAGGTCGGTCGGCACGAACGTGCAGTCGACGGTGGCTTCGGGGCGGAAGGCCCTCCGGCCACCCGGCCCACGGCGTATGTCGAGCGCCTCGACCCGCGTCGGCGTCCACACACGTGCACGGGCAATCGCGTCGCGCCGCATCGCGTCTTCATCCGGTCCGCTCGTGCGGCTGCTGCGGGCCGCACAGCCGGAGAGTGTCAGCATCACCGACAGGCTGACGACGAGTCGGGCTCGACACGCCGTCGGCATGGTGGTCATCGCGCGCCATCCCCGGCGGCTGGCGTCGGCGCTGGGGCCGGCTTGATGCGCGACAGCTCACCCGAATCCACCACCGATCCGTCGGTCGCAATCGAGTTGAAGGTCAACGAGTCGCCCTTCACCTCCATCACCACGAAGACATTGGTGGTATCGACGAGGCGAGCGGAAAAGGGCTGGTTGGGACGGAAATCCCCCGGTCGCAGCTTGCCACCCGATCCGGCGACGAAGTGCGTGATGCCATGCTGCGGCTTCGACCGCTCGTACAGATGGTCGTGCCCGGTGAGCACCAGGCTCACGCCGTACTTGATCAGCAGCGGTTCCATCGCCGCCCTCAGGCGCTCGTCGGATCCGTGCGTCTTTCCTGACGAATAGAGCGGATGATGCTGGAAGACGATCTTCCAGTCCTCGCGCGACGACGACAGCGCCTTCTCGAGCCAGGCCTGCTGCTCCGGTTCCATGTACGTGCTCTCCAGCGCGAAGAAGCGCACGTTCTCCTTCGGCGCCTTGAAGTCGTAGTAGTGCTTTCCTTCCATGTTGAACAGCTTGTAGAAGCGCTGTTCACGCGCGTCGTGGTTGCCGAGCGCGCCGTAGAACTTGACGCCGGCATCCAGCAGCGGCTTGTAGGGGTCCTCGAACTTCTTCTTGTAGTCCTGCGGGCGGTCGGACCCATAGATGTTGTCGCCGACCAGCACCACCATTTCAAACGGGAAGCGTGCGTGCACCTCGGCCATCTGTCTGGCCAATGCGTACTGACGCTTGTCGCCGGTGCCGAAGTCGCCGAGCACCGCGAACTTCAGCGAATCCTTCGCGTTGGGCAGCGTGAGGACGGCGTCGGCCTGTGCGGCCGCGGCGTCTGCATTGGCCGGCGCTGGAGCGCCCGGGACCGGCGTCGCCTCGGCGGCGACCAGGCATGCACCCGCCAGCACGCCGCCGGCGAGCATCTGGGCTACGGACTCGGTTCAGGACCACGGCATCACCTCGGCAGCGCGCGCGGCATGAAATCGACGACGATGTGCGCGTCGGGGTCGAGGAGGATCAGGTCCTCGCCGACGAAGCGATACTCGACTTCCTTCGGGAGCCTGGGCAGGTTCTTCAGCACGTCGGGCGGCATCGTGCTCAAGGGCACTTCGTCGGGATACCGGGCGTTCACCGCGAGTGTGACCCGGCCGGTCGGGTTGTCGTCCATCACCGAGTCGCGCAGCTGGCGGCGGGCCGCCGAGTCCTTGAACAGCTGCGCCATCAGGCGCCTGACCTCGCCCTGCATCGGTGGCGTGAAGAGGGTGCCTGGCTTCGCTGACGCACGCGCCTTGGCCACGCCGGCGGCGAAGGCGCGCTGATGCGTGTCGATCACCTTCGGCGTCGCTTCCTTCGGCAGTGCCGGCAGCGCACTCTCGACCTTCTTGTGCAGGGCGACGTACTCCTCGACCCGCCTGGTGAACTCCGCCATCGTCTGCGCGCTCGGATTGACGTCGCCAGGATGGGCGGGAGGCGCCGTCGCCTTCGGGGGTTGGGGCGAACCCTGTGGCGACGCTTGCAGCATCGGCATCGACAAGATGCCCACGCCCAACGTGCCGACGAGCAGGATGCAGCGGCCTCGCATGACTCGGCTCCCGAGGGACGTCACTCCGCAGCCATCGGTGGCAGCGCAGGACGGCCGTCGGCGTCCTGAAGGAGCAACGAACATGCCAGTGACTCGGCTATTGGGAACTTCGCGGCCACCCAGCCCATCCCGACGGGAACGTCATATTTTCGTCGCGCGTCCAAGGGCCGACAGTGTCGACTACTGTCCGGCTAGCCCCTTTGGTGCAGCAGGTTTGTACCAATAGGAAGCGGATGCGCTACGGCTTTGACGGCGCACAAGCACGGGCGATGGGGCCAGGCCGGCATGCGGGAAGGCGGGAGGTCGACGTTGCCGCGTCGCGGCCGTTCAGATGGAACGCCTCGTCGAGCCTTCCCCCCAGGGATGCATCGCGCGGCACACGAGCCGCCATGACCTCGGGTCATCAATCCGCGCGACATCGGCGGCACGGATCCGCATCGCGCAAGCGGCATTCGTGACATACGCGACGCCCGTGACACACATTTGACACACCGTCCCCATGCGATTGTCATAGCTTACGCATCTGCGAAGACCGGTGAAACGTTGCGGCCCTCAGTGGCGTCTCCTTCAGCAGGACCCGCCGATCGCCGCGCCGGCGTCATCCCCACGCGCGGCAGGAGTCTCATACATGCTTCGCAACATCCTCCGTACCGTGCTCGGCATCGCCCTCGTTGCCGGCAGCGCCTCCATCGCCTCCGCCCAGTCCGACGCCTGGGGCGGCGGCACGCTCGTCAAGGTCGACGCGGCGGCCAACACGGTCGTCATCAAGCAGGGCCTGCACGAGCAGACCTACAAGCTGGGCACCGAGCTCCGCGTGCAGGACGGCAAGAAGTCGCTCAAGTCCGAGGACCTCTCGGGCAGCATCGGCCGTCGCGTGACGGTGAAGTACTCGACCGACGGCGACGCGCGCGTCGCGGCCCGCATCAACCTGCAGGGCGGCGAGAAGGCGGCGGCAGCGCTGGCGTCCGGCAAGCCGGCCAGCAGCGACGCCACGACGCCTCGCTGAGCACCCCTGGGTGGCGCCGCGCCCGTCGCGGCGTCACCGCACCACCAACTTTGGTTGGTGGCCCTCCCTGCCGCCGCGCCTCCTGCGCCTCGCCCCGCGCCCTGCCGATTACTCGCAGGACGCCCATGACGCCAACCACCGCGTCGTCCACCGCTGTAGCCCACCACGACGCGCCGCCCGCAAGGGCCGTTCGCCCGTTTGCCGCTGCGTGCCTCGCCGCCTCGATGCTGCTGGGGATCGGCGGGATGTTCTGGTACCAGGACTGGCGGTATTCACGTCCCACC
>DATJTM010000316.1:0-2155 GCA_035503395.1 Luteitalea sp. | reverse complement strand
CGATGCCTACGGGGCCGTCACGGTTGCGCTCAAGGTGGAGCAGGGCGCAGTGACGGCCGTGGTCCGCTCCGACAACCCGCAGGTGCAGGAGTGGGTCCTCCAGCACCAGCAGACGCTCCGGCAGCAGATGGAAGCCGCCGGGCTGCACCTCGAAGAGTTGACGGTGTCGCCCGACGATCAGGGGCAGCAGCAGCAAGATCAGGAGGCGCAGCCGCAGTCACGTCGCCGTGCCCGCCGAACTGGCACGACGGACGAGGCTGACGCTCCCGTTTTCGAATTGCTGGCGTAAAGCCGCGCGACCGTTTCGGTAGGGTCGGCTCGCCGAGCCGGCCGTGATGGTCGACGTCTGCGGCGTGTCCCTAACCTCGACGGCGCGAGTCCAGTGTCGAACCCCCGTCACCCTCGACGAGGGTCCGGCGGCCCGCCGTCAGGCTCTCAGACGCCGATTTCCTGAAATCGGCACGTTTTCGCCGTTCTTGAATCCCGTCGCCCCCGCGTACGGCGGGCATCCGGCTTGCTCCTGTCCTGTGTGTCGCCCCGGTGGGTGACCCAGGAGTCCACATGAGCGCAGCCCCCAAGTCCGCAGACGCCCCCGCCCCGAAGCGCGGCAAGCTCCCTTTGATCATCGGTCTGGTCGTCCTGCTCGCCGGCGGCGGTGGCGGCGGCTATTTCTGGTGGTCCCGTCAGCAGGCCGTCAAGGCCGCCGAAGCCGAAGGCAAGGGTGGTCATGGTGAGGCCAAGGGTGGCCACGGCGAGAAAGCCGAGCATGCCGAAGAGGCCGAAGGCGGTGAGCACGGCGGCGCCCTCCTGCCGCTGAGCACCTTCACGGTCAACCTCGCCGACACCGAAGCCACGCGTTTCCTTCGCACCAACGTCCAGCTGGTGCTCGACGCCGACGAGGACGCGCTGAAAGAACTCGAGCACGAAAAGCTGCCGATCGCGCGAGCCCGTTCGATCGTGCTCGAAGTCCTCGCGCAGCAGAAGTCGGGCGACCTGAGTACGCCTGAAGGCAAGGACGCCCTCAAGAAGGCGATTGCCGAGAAGACCGCCAAGGCCCTCCATCACAAGGTCTCCGATGTCCTCTTCTCCGACTTCGTCATCCAGTTCTGAGCTGTCGCTGCCACCGGCCCTGGCCAGCTTCGGCGACGTGCGGATGCACGTCGACGTCGTCCTCGGCAAGGGTTCGATGAGCCTGCGCGCCTGCCTTGGCCTGCAGCGCGGCAGCGTCGTCCGCCTCACCCAGTCCGCCGGCCAAGACCTGTTCGTACTCGTCAACGACGTCCCCGTCGCGCGTGGTGAAGTGGTCATCATCGACGACAGCGTCTCGCTCCGCCTCACCGAGTTCCGCCAGAAGGCGGCCACCGAGGCGCTCGCGTGAACGTGCCCCTCCTGATCGCCCAGGTGCAGACGGCCGCTCCGGCGCCGGGCTGGTCCGACGGACCCGGCGTCCTGCGGACCGTGCTCTCGCTGATCGCGGTGCTCGGCCTGATGGCCGGTTGCCTCTGGCTGGTCAAGCGTGGCGGCTGGCCCGGTGGCATGCGCAAGGGCGTCCGCGCCGTGCAGATCGAGACCGCCGTCGGTCTCGGTGATCGCCGCCAGCTCGTGATCGTGGCGGTCGAAGGCCGTCGCCTGCTGCTCGGCGTGACGCCGATGCAGGTGTCGCTGGTCACCGAACTCGCGGCCGGCGCATCGTTCGCGCAGGCACTCGAGGCGCGCGTCGCCGGCGCCGATGCCGGCCTCGACGGAGGCCGCTCGTGAGGCGTCGCGCACTGCTGACGCTGGCCGGCACCGGCCTGATCTGGGCCGCGATGGCCGTGCCCGTGCTCGCACAGGCGCCGTCGCGCACCACCATCGACATCGACGGCGTCGGCGCCATCTCCGCGCCGCTGCAGGTCGTGTTGATGCTGACGCTCCTCAGCTTCATCCCGGCCATCCTGATGACGATGACGGCGTTCACGCGCATCGTCATCGTCTTCCACTTCCTGCGGCAGGCGCTGGGCACGCAGGAGGCGCCGTCGAACCAGATTCTCGTCGGCCTCGCGCTGTTCCTCACGGTGTTCGTGATGGCGCCGGTGGGGGAGCAGGTCAACACGCTCGCGGTGCAGCCGGCGCTGCGCAACGAGATCACGGTGATGCAGGCACTCGAGCGCGGGGC
>DATJTM010000315.1:0-2168 GCA_035503395.1 Luteitalea sp. | reverse complement strand
CGTCGCGGCGACCGCGCAGAGGATGCCGGCGGCAACGGCCCTTCCCTTGTGCAACGTCATGCCCGAACTCTTGCTGCCAAATGTTGGAGAGAGACGAGGGAAGGATAAGAACCGGCAAAGAATCCGCCACCCCACCGGAGCGGTGCGGAGCCGAGCCAGGACGTCAGCGCTCGTTCTGCGTGCCCACCTGCAGGACGTCGGTCCCCAGGCCGTCGCCCGGGCTCAGGGCCGTGCTAGCTCTCGACGTCGTCCTGACCAGCACGTGGCCGCCGCTCGGCCACGATCTCGTGGTGCCGCTCGAGCATCTGCGCGGCCTGCGCCGCCAGGTCGGCCGGGGGCTCGGGCAGGCGGACCGGTCCGTGTTCGCGACTCGGCAGCGCGACGGTCGCCTTGGCCGGGCAGGTCACCGTGTCGCGCTGGTTGGTCCCGCGCATCTCGATATCCACCACGCACCGCCCGTCCTCCTGACGCTTGTCGACGACCTCGCCTGTGAGGATGTGCGTGTCACCGATGTAGTTGAACTTGCGGATCTCACTCGACTGCGACACCAGCCACCCGTCGTCA
This sequence comes from Luteitalea sp., assembly GCA_035503395.1. GTDB lineage: Bacteria > Acidobacteriota > Vicinamibacteria > Vicinamibacterales > Vicinamibacteraceae > Luteitalea. Next base: position 1,604 of record DATJTM010000315.1, on the reverse strand, counting down.
CCGATGTAGTCGGTCATGTAGTGGCTCAGCCAGCAGTCGCGCATCACCCCGTAGTCGTAGGCCATGGGGTTGCCGATGGCCTGGGCCCAGGCGTTGTCCCAGTGCACCCGCTGCGCCACGTCGGGAACGCCGTACTCGTTCTTCACGTAGAACGGGGCGATGCGCTGCCGGTTCTTGTAGGCGATGCGGTTGGCGCAGGGCTCGTAGGGGACGAAGCCGTACCCGCCGGCGTGAAAGACGATCATGTCGGTCGTCGTCAGCGGCCCCTTCGCCATGGGCCGCAACGCGTCGCCGACGTGCACGTCCTCCCAGTGACGCGGCGTCGCACCCCGTGGCTCCTCAGCGGCGTAAATGCCGTCAATCGCCGCGATGGCGTCGTCGTCGTACGTCGCCGGCTCGAGCGCGGCGTACTTGCCCTTCTCACGCGCCGTCTTGCGCTCGGTGTAGATGGCGAGCGTGCGCGAGATGGCCACGATCTCGGCGCGCTGGTTCATCTTCACGCTGGCGTAGGTGGTGATGAGCGAGCGCTCGGCGAACTCCGACTTCTTCTCCACCACCGACTCCGTGCCGCCGAAGCTGTAGATCCCGTCCCCTTCCTGCAGGGGGCGGAACCATTGCCACGTGCTGCCGGACACGAAGACGTGGATGCCCCGGAACGACGGCCGCTTGATCTTCTCCGCATGCGGGTCGCCGTACAGCGGTCGGTTGAGCGCGATGGGGATCATGGGCGCTGCAATCTGACCGCCCCACCGGGTCGTCCTGCCGTAGTCCTCGGAGATGTACAGCGGGTTGTCGTCCCCGTAGCTGCGGGCGAAGTTACGCATGGCATCCGGCGTCGCCGTCGTGAGGAACTCCCGGCCACCCACCGGTGACCAGCGCCCGACGAGCGCCTGCGCCCGCTGAATGTCCTCTTCCTTGAACTGGTAGTCCGTCGCCTTCTCGAACTCTGCGGATGTCGTGGTCGCCATGGCTCCCCTCCGGTCGCGGCCAGGTCAGGACTGGTTGTGACCTAAAGAGTATACTAAAAGGTCACCGCAACGGCCGTCCACCTGAGGCCTTCCAGGCGGGCTGACGCCGTTCCGCCGGATCTCAGCGCATGAGGCTGCCGAGCGCCTCGAGGTGGCGGCGCATGCGGTGGCGCGCCAGCTCACGGTCACCCGCGTCGATGGCGGCGGCGATGCCCTCGTGCGTGCGCAGCACCTCTGCCTTGATCTGCCCGCGGGCCTTCGGAGCCAGCCGCTCGACCTGATGCAGGCGGCTCAGACGGATCAGCACGAGCGCCACCAGGTCCAGCACGCGATTGCGCGCGGCGATCGCCACGGCCGCGTGCAGGTCGTGCACGGCCTCGACCAGCTCGACGTCGGTCGCGTTCTCCTCGCGCACCAGCGCCTCACGCATGCCTGCAGTGCCCTCGTCGTCGATGCGTTGGGCGGCCAGGTCTGTGATCGCCACCTCGACGCCGGTGCGCAGCTCGGCCAGCTCGGCCAACGTCATCCCTTGCCGCGCCAGGTAGATGGCCGCCGTCTCGGTCACCGCGTTGGCGCTCGGGGCCATGACGAACAGTCCCCCGCCGGGGCCCCGGCGCATGCGGGCGATGTGGTGGT
>DATJTM010000314.1:0-5552 GCA_035503395.1 Luteitalea sp. | reverse complement strand
GCCGGTCTGGACGCACTTCGAACTGGCACGCAAGGCGCTCCTCAATGGCAAGCACGTCTTCGTCGAGAAGCCATTCACCTCGACCTCGCGTCAGGCCGAAGAGCTCATCGAACTCGCCCAGCGCCGCAACCTTCGGATCATGGTCGATCACACCTTCCTCTTCACGGGGGCGGTGACCAAGATTCGGGAACTGGTCGATTCGGGGTCGCTCGGGCAGTTGCTGTACTTCGACTCGTCGCGCATCAACCTCGGCTTGTTCCAGCACGACGTGAGCGTGGTGTGGGACCTGGCACCGCACGACCTGGCGATCATGGACCACGTGATCCGCGAGGAACCGCAGGCGGTGGTGGCCACCGGCGGAACGCATTTCGGCAAGCATGCCGACATTGCCTTCCTCACCGTGTACTTCCCCAACAACGTCCTGGCGCACATCAACGTCAACTGGATGTCGCCGGTGAAGGTGCGCACGACGCTGATTGGTGGCCGAGAGAAGATGCTCGTCTGGAACGACCTGGAAGCCGACGAGAAGATCAAGGTGTACGACAAGGGCGTCAACGTCACCAGTACCGAGGGACTGTACGACCTGCTCGTCAGCTACCGGTCCGGTGACGTCTGGGCACCCAAGGTCGCGCAGACCGAGGCCTTGACCGCCGAACTGTCGTACTTCCTCCAGTGCATCAACGGCGGCGACACACCGTTCAACGACGGCGTCGCTGGCCTGCGTGTCGTCCGTATGCTCGAAGCCGCCGATCGGTCGCTCGCCGAGCGCGGTGAGATCGTCGCCCTCGCCTGATGATGCACCCGCTGGTCGAGTATTTTCGCTGCCCGGAGCAGGTGGCCCTGACCCGGACGGCCGGAGGCCTGTCGCCGCAGTCGGGGTACTTCAGGGCCGGCGCAGCGATCGGCTACGGCCGGGCGGCCACCGCGCCCGCTGCGCGGTGTGATGCCGCTTTGCCGGACCTTTCGCCGGACGTGGCTGGCGTCGATGGCGAAACAGTGCTGCCGTTCGATCTCGCGGAAGTCGTCGGCAACCTTCGGCACGAGCGCTACCCTGAGGCGCAGCGATCGATCGCCGGCATCGCGTCGCCGAGCGTGACCCGGGCCCTCTACTACCTCGCGCGTCCGCTGCTGCCGGTGCCTGTACGGAAGCACCTGCAGCGATGGCACTGGAAGGGCTGGCAGGACATCGCATTTCCTCGGTGGCCGGTCGACGCGTCGGTCGACCAGTTGATGCGGACTGCCGTGAGCGCGCTGCTGGGGAGCGGCCACGTCCGGGAGTTTCCGTTCATCTGGTTCTGGCCCGACGGCGCGCCCGCGTGCGGCATGGTGACGCACGACGTCGAGGGTCCGTCCGGCGCCGCCTTCTGCGGTTCGTTGATGGATCTCGACGAGCGCTTCGCCATTCCGTCGTCGTTCCAGGTGGTACCCGAGGCGCCCTGGTCGACCCGCGGGGACACGCGGTCGCTGGTCGAGCAGCTGCGAGGTCGAGGCTTCGAAGTCAACGTCCACGATCTCAGTCATGACGGCCGGCTCTTCCGCGATCGCGAGCGCTTCCTCCGTCACGCCACGACCATCAATGCGCGGGGGCGCGAGTTCGGCAGCCGCGGCTTCCGGTCCGGCGCGATGTACCGGCGCCAGGACTGGCTGGGGGCGCTCGACATCGCGTACGACATGTCGGTGCCGAACGTGGCGCATCTCGAGCCGCAGCGGGGTGGATGCTGCACCGTGATGCCGTACTTCAACGGCCACGTGCTGGAGCTGCCGCTGACGACGGCGCAGGACTACACGATCTTCCACGTCATCGGTGAGTATTCGACCGCCCTGTGGGAGCGGCAGATCGCTGCCATACTCGAGGAGAACGGCCTCATCAGCGTCATCGCTCATCCCGACTACCTGCTCGAGGCGCGAGCGCAGGCCGTGTACGAGCAGTTGCTCGACAGGTTGCACGCGTTGCGAGCGACGCGTGGTCTCTGGTTGGCCGCGCCGGGCGAGATCGACCGGTGGTGGCGCCAGCGGCATGAGATGACTCTCGTGCGCGAAGGCGCCGGCTGGCGGGTCAAGGGGCCGGGCAGCGAGAGGGCGCGCGTGGCGTGGGCCAGGCTGGACGACAGCCGGGTCGTCTATGACATCGGACCGTCACGTCATGCGGCGTGATCGATGGTCTACGCCGTAGATCCGCTGACCGATGGCAGGTGGGACGCACTGGTGGCCTCTCATCCGCACGCCACCGTGTTCCATACGCGCGGGTGGCTCACTGCACTCGCCCGGACGTTCGGCTACGAGCCGTTCGTGCTGACGACGACGCGTCAGGGACCACTTGCAAACGGGCTGCTGGCCTGCCGTGTCAGGACAGTCGTCGCCCGCCGCGACGTCTCGCTACCGTTCTCGGATCACTGCGAGCCTCTGGTGACTGACCTGGCCACCCTCGACGAACTGGTGTCGGCCCTACGCGAGCCGCTGCCTGGCCGGCGCGTGCGGTCGATCGAGGTACGTCCGCGGTCCGGGGTGAGCATGCCGGGCTTGGCTGTGGGCTCGCGCTACTGCCTGCACGTGTTGGACCTGGCCCGACCGCTGCCGAGCATCTTCGCGGGCTTCGACTCCTCGAACACACGGCGCGCCGTTCGCCGCGCCGAGCGCGAAGGGCTGGACTACGAATCCGGGCAGTCAGAACACTTGTTATCGCGCTTCTTCACGCTGTTTCGATTGACGCGACGCAGGCACGCGGCACCACCGCAACCCATCGCGTGGTTCCGCAATCTGATGGCGAGCCTCCCTGATGCCGCACGACTCCACGTCGCCAGCAAGAGTGGAAACCCCGTGGCGGCGATGTTGACGCTGACGCGCGGCCGCACGATGGTCTACAAGTACGGCGGATCCGACGCGTCGCAGCACCGGCTTGGCGGCATGCCGTTCCTCTTCTGGCGAGTGATCGAGGCTGCGCACGCCGACGGCATCCAGGAACTGGATCTTGGCCGTTCGGATCTGTCGCAACCGGGCTTGATCGCCTTCAAGGATCACCTGGGGGCCGCCCGCTCGACCCTCACCTACTCCCGGGCGCCGGCGGCCGCAGCGTCAGCGAACGCCTCGCCATTGGCGGTCGCGGCCCGACGCGCGTTGACGCGCCTGCCCGATGCTCTGTTCGACCTGTCCGGCCGGATGGCCTACCGCCATCTTGGGTGAGTCTGGTCCACGTCGTTCATGATCGGTCTCGTCGCAAGTGGGGATGAACTGGGCATCGCGGCCGAGTTCTTCGAACTGTTCAAGACTCCTTGGGAGTTGGCCCGTCAAGGCAAGCCCTATCGTGCGCTGATCTGCACGGACGGCACGTACCGACTGCCTGACGCCCCCGTCACGATCCGATACGGCTCGGCTCGTCAGCAAATGGATGACGAGACGGGCGTAGCCGTCGGCTCGGCTCACGGCATCGTGGCCATCGACCCGGCGAGCGGCATGCTGCCTCTGTACACGCATGCGGCGCTGTTCGACCGCAGTCGCGACAGCACGCTGACCTGGCAGGGAAAGGCGCTGACCTACTGCGTCGACCGCGGCGAGCAACGCCATTGGCGCGTCGGCTACGACCTGTTCGCTGAGGTAGGCCATCTCCTGACGCATGGACAGCCCGTCGAGCACGCGCGGATCCCGACCCTCGACCATCACATCGACCGGCTCCGCGCCACGCTCGTCGACAGTGGTGTGCCAGTGGTCGAAGTGCCGCCCGTGCCCTTCAATCACGCGTTCGCTTGTTGTCTCACGCATGACGTCGACTTCTTCGGAATCAGGCGCCACGGACTGGACGCGACGATGGCCGGCTTCATCGGGCGGGCCACTGCAGGCTCGGTGGTCGATTTCGTACGCCGGCGTCGCCCGGTTCGTGACGTGGCGCGGAACGTCGCGGCGGCGCTGTCGCTGCCGCTCGTGCTGCTCGGGGCTCGCTCCGACTTCTGGGATCCGGTCGCGCAGTACGCCACGGCAAATGGAGGACGGCCCGCCACGTTCTTCGTGGTCCCGACTCGAAACCATCCCGGCACCGCCCCGGACGGGGTGGTGCATCGCGGACGTGCCGTGCGGTACGAGGCGGCCGACGTCTCTCCGCGTTTGCGGGCCGCCGTTGCGGCTGGTCACGAGGTCGCGCTGCACGGACTCGATGCGTGGCGCGACACGCAGTCGGCGAGCAGCGAGTTGGCCCGAGTCGCTCGTGCCTCGGGTTCCGCCTCGCGAGGCGTCCGCATGCACTGGCTCTATTTCGATGCCGACTCTCCCGCGCGGCTCGATGCCGCCGGCTTCGACTACGACTCCACGCGCGGCTACAACGAGGACGTTGGTTTCCGTACAGGTACGACCCAGGCCTTCCGCGCGCCTGGCTGCATGGAGCTCATGGAACTGCCATTGTCCATCATGGACACCGCGTTGTTCTTCCCTCAGCGCCTCGGGTTGTCACCGACGGAGGGGCTGGAACGGTGTGCTCCGCTGCTGGAGCACGCGGGCCGCGTGGGCGGGGCGCTCGTCGTCAACTGGCACGACCGCAGCCTGGCCCCTGAACGGCTCTGGTACGAGGCGTACGCCCATCTCTTGGCGGAGGTCGATCGACGCAACGCATGGTACGCGACCGCGGGCGACACCGTGGCGTGGTTCCGCTGGCGCCGCGCCATCCGCTTCGAGGCCGACGGAGACGCACTGATCGTGCAGGCAGATCCGGCAAGCGGACGGCTGCCGGGCGCCGCGGTCCGCGTGCACGGGCGAACGAGCGTAACGGAACATCGCCTCGATGCCGGCGATTCGCTTCGGCTCACGGCGTGAGTACGTTGCCCCTCGTTTGTATGGTCGCGTACACCGAGTACGCCACCGACGCGCGCATCCGGCGCGAAGCCGAAACGCTCGCGGCCAACGGGTTCCGCGTCGTGTGCCTGTCGAATCGCACCGCCGCGGCGCCGCGGACGTATGACCTGGACGGCGTCCAGGTCCGGGAGCTCCGCACCGCGAAGTATCGCGGCAAGAGCACCGGTGCCTACGTCGGCTCGTACCTGCGCTTCGTTGCCGAGGCATCGGCGGCGTGTCTCGGCTTGCTGTGGCGGAACGAGCTCGATGTGGTCCACGCCCACAACCTTCCCGATTTCCTCGTGCTCGCCGGCCTGGTGCCGAGGCTGTTCGGGCGGAAGGTCGTGCTCGACGTGCATGATTCGATCCCCGAGACCTTCGCAACGAAGTTCGCAGGCGGCACCAGCCGCTGGAAGCTGCTCTGCGCCGAGGAGCGGGCGAGCGCCATGCTGGCGCATGGGGTGGTGTGCGTGAACCATCCGCAGCGCGACACGCTGGTCGCGAGGGGCATCCCCGCTCGCAAGACGTTCGTGTCGATGAACGTGCCGGACGATCGGGTGTTCGTGCCAGTGCCGCGTGCTGGCAGCGCCTTCGATCCCGCCACCCTGAACCTGGTCTATCACGGCACCATGGCGAACCGGCTCGGCGTCGATCTCGTCATTCGCGCCGTCGCGCTGCTGAGAGAACGCCTGCCCGGACTTCGACTGCACCTGTGGGGCCAGGGAGACGACCTCGAG
>DATJTM010000313.1:0-2574 GCA_035503395.1 Luteitalea sp. | reverse complement strand
GCACGCGGCGATGGCGCGCGATGTCGAACTGCAGCGTCGCCTCCTTGACCCCGCCGACGTACAGCCGCAGCGCGTCGCCGTTGCGCACGGCGCCAAGCTGCAGGCCCGACGCCTTGTCGCGTGGCATCACGCCCTGACTTTTCATCAGTGCGTGCAGCAGCAGCGTCCGGTTGAAGTTGCCCTCGCCGTACCAGTCCTCGAGGTGACCGTCCGTGCGCTGCATCGCCAGCATCCGTGCCAGCTCGGACTCGATCCACTCGAGCGCTTCAGGCACCGGCTCGCGATTCACCAGATAGAGCGCGCTCTCGATGGTGTCGGCGTATCCGTCGAAGGAGCCGAGCGGCAGGCGCGGATCGTTCGGTCGCGGTTCCCACACGTGCGCCCGGTACTTGGGCAGCATCGTCAGCACGCGACGGACCGCGTCGCGATACTTCGTCTCGCCAGTCACCTGGTAGAACGTGTACATCGCCCCGTACACATAGCCCCAGTTGTCGGACAGCACGCGGTCGATCGGCGCCAGGGTCCGCGCGTCCACCTGGTTGAAGAGCATGCCGTCTTCGTTGGCGGAACTCAGGACGCGATCGAGCATCGTCCGCACGGCCGGCTCGTAGCGCGCCGCGTGCTCACTCCCCAGGTCCTTCTCGAGCGCGTAGAGCAGCGTGAGCCCGACGATGAGTTCGTTGCCGTGGTCGCGCAACCGCAGCACGGCCTCGCCGGTGTGGGTGGAGAAGTCCCACTTGGTCGACGGCACGCCGAAGTTGCCGGGCAGTACTTCTTCGACGTACGCGTCGCCGATGCGACGGGCCCACGCGAGGTAGCGAGCGTCCGCGGTCATCGTGTGCAGGCGGACGAGCACCTGCAGGAAATCGCCGTTCAACTCGCCGTCGGCGGCGGGCAGCCGGCCGAAGCGCGATTCCACCGGCGCCTGCGCCATCGCGTCGGCGATCAGATCGGCCATGCGGTCGAACCACGGCGTGCGTCCGAGCAGTTCGGTGACGGTGATGAGACCGTCCTTGGCATACTCGCCGGCGCCGAACAGGCTGGCCGGGCCGAGTTCACCGGTGCGCAGATCGCGATTGCCCGGGACCGATGCTTCGACGGTCGTGTACCGCACCTCTTGTCTCAACATCTCCAGCATCCGGCCCTGATACAGCTCCGGGTCGGTCAGCCGCGCGGTGAGAATCAGGTAGGGATACAGATCCGCCGCGAAGTTGTGCGGCGTGGCGACACGTGCCTCGCCGTCGAGGCGGTCCGGCATGAGTCCGGTCTTCTGATCGGCGTCGCGCAACCAGGCATGGAGCAGGCGTCCGGCCGCCGCCATGTCGGTGGCATAGGCCTGGCCATTGGCCTCGGGCGTCTGCGCCAACCCGCACACAGGCAGGAGCGTCAGTCCCATTGCGGTCAGCATCGTGCGCCAATTGGTCATGTCGTTCCTGCGATCGATGAGGTGGAGGAGGCTGGTGCAATCACGGACCGCTCGGCCAGCGGTCCCTACCGAACAATCGCGGCGATGACGCGTGAAACGACCTCGGCCTCGTTGCCGTCCTGCCAACGCAGCACCACGAGCAGATCGTGTTCGGGGACGATGGTGATGGTGTTGCCGCTCGCCCCGCGCGCGCTGTACGCCGTTGTCGGCAGGCCTGGCAGGTTCTTGCCCTGCGTGTTGAGCCACCATAGGTAGCCGTAGTCTGGGCCGTGCGCGCTGGGCGTCAGGGCGGCGCGCACGTAGGCGGGGTCGAGAATCGTCTGGCCTTTCCACGTGCCGCCGCGCAGCCATAGATAGCCGAAGCGGGCCATGTCCCACGTGTTGATCCACATGCCGCCGCCCCAGCGCGTGCCGCCGCTGACCGACGCCATCCGCGTGCCCTGCTCGTCGACGTAGCTGTTGTGGTACGGCACCCACTTCCAGGTCGGCGACGCGCCGATCTTCGTCATCACCTCGTCCTGGAACACGTCGGGCACCGGACGTCCGAACGTGCGCAGCAGCGACAGTGCAAAGCGGTTGATGCGGACGTCGTTGTATTCGTAGTGGCTGCCGGGCGCCTGCAGCGCGCGTGGCTGTCGCTCGCCTTCACCGAACGCGGCGCGGCCGACGAAGTCGTGCGCCTTGCCCCACATGGCGCCTTCCCACTCGGACTCCTGCTGCAGGTGCATCTTCCAGGTGACCTGCGCGTTGCGCGCCGAGCCGTAGCCGCCGTCGCGCACCGACTTGCCGACCGGATCGTCCAGCCTGATGCGGCCCTGACGCACCGCGACCCCAGCGACGGTCGACAACATGCTCTTGGCGACGGAGTAGGTGGGATCGACGAACGCGGGATCGCCGAACTCGCCAACGACGTAGCCCTTGTAGATGACGATGCCGTTGGTCGTAGCGCGGCGCGTCGGCATCGAGCCGAGCAGGCTGCCGAAGATGCGCTCCTGATCGGAAAGATCGCGAGGGCGCGACGACTCGCGCGACAACGCGAAGCGCAGCGCGTCGGCCAGCGTCCGCTCGTCCATGCCGACGGCTTGTGGCGTCCGGCGTTCCCAGAGACCGGGTGGCGGGAAGTACGGCGCCGCCGTCGGTGCCTGCGC